>JAQWRY010000021.1 GCA_029243485.1 Candidatus Binatia bacterium
GTCGTGTCTTGCGCTGAATGTCGCGGACGACCTTCTCCGCGCTTTGTCCCTTTCCCATCGGATTCTCCTTCCGTTTGGGCCGGGAGTGTCTCTTATTTCATCGACCTATTTGGTCCAACCGTCTCTGAACCCGAACACCCGCTCCAGATTCCGGCGGCGCGTCAGGAATCGCAGTTCGTCCAGCCGATCGACTTCTATCCGACGTTTGCCGAGCTCGCCGGGATCACCGGTGCCCCGGTCAACGGCCAAAGCCTCGTGCCGTTGTTCCAGGGCAACGCGGGCAGCTGGCGCCAGTCGATCCTCATCGAGCACTTCAGCCCCGCGGCCGGCGTCGACACCTCCCACGGGATCCGCACGCACGAATGGAAACTCATCCGCACCGAGGCCGTCTCGGGCGTGACCGTCGAGCTCTACAACATGGAGAACGATCCCTTCGAGCTGAACAACGTCGCCGACGAGCCGGGGAGGGCCGGGGTGGTCGCAAGCCTCAGCGCGCAGCTCGATCTGTTGAAGCTGGAATAGCGGGGAGACCGCGGATAGCCGACATGAAGCCCCTTTTTGGCTCCAATCCGACCTAATGGCGCCTTACCGGACGTATGCGTGCGCCTCTTTCTGCCTCATGGACGGCTACAGTTTCTTTCTCAAGCCCCTACCAATCCGAGTAAAGCGCGCCAGGCGAACGCTCAAGTTTCCTCCCCGCTTCGAGAAAACTCTCACTCATTTCCCCCGCCCCCAGAGCCAGATGTGCGAGCGAAGAAAGCAGGGCTGCATCGCTCTCAGCACGCGCCCGCTCTGCCTGCGCACGGGCCGCACGTGCGAGAACCAGCGTCGGCATGTCGACCAACCCCTGATTGAAACCTTCCAGAGCACTCGCAAACCGCGTATTGGCCGCGGCAACCAGCGACTCGACCGATTTGCGACGGGCGATCGCATTGCGTGCTTTCACGTAGTCTCGCCAAACCTCGGCGATCGCCTTGTCGCGCGCTTCTTCTAGTTTGGCCTCCGCAGCCGCGAGAGCCGCCCCCGCCATCCTTTGCGTATTCATGCGAGCGAAGCCGTCGAAGATCGCCCACTCGAAGGTCAGAAAAGCAGCGTACCTCTGCAAATTGAAATCGAGGTCATCCAGGGCTGGCACCTTGCGAATCGAGTTGTTCATCTGACTCCAGCCCGCGACGCCGAGCATCCCGATGCGTGGCAGAGCCGCGGCTCTCGAACGACGCAGGCTGGCTTCACGTGCTTCTAGCGCAGCCGCTCGAGCCAGCAGATCAGGCCGCTGCGCCAGGGCGCGGTCGATGAATTCCTGGAGAGGCACCTCAAGAGACGCTGGAAGGTGGCTCACATCGAGGCGTGCGATCAAAAGCTCGGTTCCCGGAGGCAAACCCGTTACCTGCGCCAATTTCACGTAGGCAACTTCGGACTCGGCGCGCGCCCTCTCCCTAGCATAATCGGCCGCAACCGCCTCGCTACGAGCTTGAAGCAAGTCCGGTTCGGTCAACTTACCCAGACGGTAACGTGCCTCGGCTGCTTCTTCGACGACCCGAGCCGCTTCCAGGGACACCTCGGTCGCGCGTTCGTGATCGGCGGTCGCCTGCCAGAAGGAAAATGCCTCGACGACCGCGAAGGCGACGAGTTGGTGAGTGGCGTCAAAAGTCAGATTGGCAACCGAAAGGTTCTTCTCGGCGACCTCCACCACCGCCTCGCGCGCTCCGAAATCAAAGAGCAACCAGCGCAAATTCGCTGAAGCACTACCGCGCGTGAATCCTGCCGCCACATCGAGATTGAGAGTTTTTTCTCCAGCTCCCGCCAGCAACGCGCCCAGAGCATCGTCGCGCCGGCCCAGTGCGCTCAGGTCGGCGCGGGTCTCGACATCGAGATCCCAGTAACCGCCCCCGTAGGAAGCGAGGAGTGCAAGGGACGGATAGTATTGCGCTTCCGCGAGCCCAACACCTGCCGCGGCGGCGCGAGCCACCTCCCAGGCGATACGGGTCGCCGGATTACGACGCTGCGCCAGGTCAATCAGCGCCGGAAGATCATAGACGATACCGAAGTCCGGCGGCGGAATCTCGCGGTGCGCTTCCTCGACCTTTACCGCCAGTCCCGCTTTGGGCACGGGAGCCCGCCCCGCCGCGGGATCTTCCCCCACGAGGCGCCCAGGTGCGACTGCCGCACAGCCACCAAGCACGAGATTCATCAAGAAGAGGGCAGCCCATCTGCGGTGGCGCGCTTGCAACATCGACTTCTTCCTACTAGTTCGGGCCGAGAGGTCTAAATGGACCTGCGAAGAATTCAGCACAAATCTCCGGGTGTACCGCCGAGCGCCTGGACACTGCCCCTACCTTTCTTGACCGGATGTTCTCCATATATGGAGATCGGAGGCGCGTACTTTCCCGGCTGGCTCCTCTCCTTATTCCTCGGGGCTGCCGCCGGCGCAATGCTGCGCACGGCACTAGTACGCAACGGCATCGATTCTTTCATCGAACCTCATGCCCTAGCGTGGCCTGCGATCATCACTGCCCTGAGCGCCTTTTCTTGGCTGCTATTTTTCTCCCAATGAACGAAGACGAGACCAACGAAGCACCGCTGGGCCTGCGAGAGGCAGAGCCCGACCCGCGTGCCACCCGATTGGGTCAAATCATCGGTTGGGGCGCCGTTGTGGCCGCGATCATTCTGGTCGGCGCCGTCGCCTGGATTACCACCAAACAACCGCGCTCCGACGAAGGACGGGTCACCGCCAACGTCGTCGGCATAGCTCCCCGCGTCAGTGGCCCCATTATTGACATTCCGATTGAAAACGACCAGGCGCTCCAAGCCGGCGACGTGCTCTTCGAAGTCGACTCTGAACCTTACGCGCTGGCCGTCGCGGTTGCACAGGCAAATCTCGACGCGATCGAAGGCGAACTCATCAATGCGCAAGGAGCGGTCAAAGCCCAGAGGCTCCAGGTCAAGGCAGCACGTGCGGTCTTCGTGCAGGCAAAGACCGCCCTCGCACAGGCGGAAGAAACCTACGAACGACTCGAGCCATTGCTCGAGAAACGATTTGCGACGCCCGAAACTGTCGATACGGCGCGGCACGCTCGAGATATGGCCGCCGCTGCCGTATCCGTCGCGGCGGCCGAGGTTGCCGCTGCTAAGGCAATCGTTCGCGACATCCAACCACTGAGGGCACGGCGGCGCGCCATTGCGGCCCTCCTCCAGGAAGCCGAACTCGCCCTGGAACACACTGTGGTTCACGCACCGTTTGCTGCACGCGTAGTCTCACTGACCATATCGGAGGGGGCGTTTGCCCGTGTCGGCCTAAAAACGATCACGCTCATCGACACGCGTCGTTGGTGGGTCGTCGCAGATTTTCGCGAAAGCGAACTGCGCCACATTCGGGTCGGAGACCGGGCCCAGATCACTCTGGCCACCGATCCCGATATCGACATCGGTGGTACGGTAGACGGAATCGGCTGGGGGGTGACCCCCATGCCCAAGGACCCCTTCCCGGGCCTGCCTATCGTTCTGCGCCAACTCGACTGGGTGCATATCGCGCAAAGTTTTCCGGTTCGCATTCGCCTCGACTCCGATACCCCTCCCCACCTACTACGGGTCGGCGCGACGGCCTCAGCAAATATCCTCGGCAATCTCGCCCCCGAGAATTAAATGTTTCGCGAAATAGCCGGGACTCTACGCGAAGAACTTCGCTACGATTCAGAGCGAGCTCGACAAGCAATTCAGGTTACAATCAGCGTACTTCTCGTCGTGCTCGTGATGCTTGCGACCCAGATGCCTTTCATCGGCATAGCGCCCTACATGGTGTTTCTACTGTCGCAGGGTGAAAGCATCTCGACGCGGGCGGCGGCGATTCTCGCGTCGGCAGTGACCTTGACCGCCTGCCTTCTCATCGTGCTTATCACCCTCATCGCATTCGACGCCCCCTGGTTTCGGGTGCCTCTATTCACACTGTTGTTCTTCGGCGGCTTCTATCTCATGCGAACATTCAGCCAGCCCAAGGCTGTTTTGGGTGCGCTGGTGATCCTCGGACTCGCCCTCGTCGCTTTCGACAAAGTTCCGACGCCCACCTATCTGTTTACCCAACTCGCGTGGCTCGTAGCGGTCCTCGGGCTCGTGATCGCTGGGAGTCTATTGGGCGGATGGGTCACCCGTATCCCCAGCGGACGCGAGCGGCTTCGGCATGTGCTGGTGACCCGAATGATGGCCACCGAACAAACCCTCCGAGTTTCCCTCAATCCGCAAGCCGGATTGCGCTTGGCCCCCCTTCCCGGAGAACGCATCAAAGTCCAGGAAACTCTCGAGCGTACGATTCTCGTCGGTCGCCTGACCGCGCGCCAGGGGGACCACTATGCGGCCATCGAGCAACTCTGGACGGATCTCGATGAAGCTTGTGACGCGTCGGGGCGCGAAACTACGGCGATCGATCGAGGCTCGCTCGCGCGAGCAGTCACGTCCCTTCGTTGCGCAATTTTGGAGGAACGCGCACTCAGCGAGTGCGAGCGCCGCGCGGTCCACACCGTCGGGGAAGGGACGTACTCCCCCGCTCTGCGGTCCGCCGTCCAAAATCTCGACCGGGGCTGGACTCGCATCCTGATGGAAGGCGAGACGATCGCTTCCTCCGTAAAGTCGCCGGAAATGCTCCCAGACGACTTCGGAACCAATCCCCTATATGCCTCCTTCGCGCTCCGCGCGACCCTGGCCACCATGGGCTGCTACCTCCTCATGGTAACGACTCACTGGGACGGCATCCATACTTCCATGGTAACGACCGTGGTCACGGCATTGGCAACGACCGGCGCACAAGTACACAAGCAAGCCCTGCGTATTTCTGGAGCCGTAGTGGGCGGTGCGGTCGGAATCGTCATGGTGACCATGGTGATCCCCCGCTACGATTCTCTCATAGCCCTGCTCGTCATCATTGGTCTCGGCACCCTGGCCGCCGCCTGGATCTCGCTTGGAAGCACGCGAATCTCCTACGCCGGCTGGCAGATCGCACTCGCTTTCTTCATGACCGTACTCCAAGGGGCACATCCAGCAACCAACCTCGACGTCATCTGGGACCGCTGGGCAGGCATTGCAATCGGCATCTTCGCCATGCAACTCGCCTTTCGAATCGCTTGGCCCCAAACAACTGTCGAAGCGCTTCGAGACCAACTCCAGCGCATCCACGGGGTGATCGACGCATTCGCGCGACGCGACGCCAACTCGTCGGATTCCGGCACGGGCTCCCCGCGCGAAATCGCAGCGGAACTAGTTCTTGCGGCCGAAATAATGGAAGAAGCCGGAGTCGAAGCGCGCTTCCGCAAAACCGACCAGGTAAAACTGGCGAAGGAGAGCCGTGAACTCTGCAAGATGCGCTCCCGCTTTGCGGCTGCACTGGCTGACTCTTGAGCACGGCCAACCTTGGCTACCAAAAGCCGCCTGAACTTCACCTCAATCTCAACAACCGATTCTGAATGCAAGGCGATGGTCGGCCCCGGGGAGAGAAAGAGAAGGAGCGGATAGCCGACATGAAGCCCCTTTTTGGCTCCAATCCGACCTCACGGCGCCTTACAACTGGTAGCTGAGTTCGATGCCGACCGTGCGCGGGATCGCGAAGTACCGAGCCACGGTGCCAAGGTCCTCCGCGAGGGGAGGAATCCCCCAGTTGAGGTAGGCTTCGTCGGTCAGGTTCTTGGCCCACACCGCCACTTCGCTCCGGGAGTCATCGAATCGGTACCCGAGTCGCGCGTGTAGAAGATTGTAGCCGCGTTGGATGAGCCCGGTGAGCTCGGGTTCCTGAAAGTGAACGCTGCTCTGGTAGTACCAATCGAGGCGTGGCGTCAGGGTGCCCGCGAGCCACGGGGTGCCTGCCCCGGCGAACTCGAACGAGTACTGCAGGGCCACGTGCGCTTGTAGTTGTGGTGCCTGTCGGAAGGTCTCGCCGCCGCGTTCGAGCGGTTCGCCGGTCAGTCGGTCGAAGCTCTCGAACTCGTCGAAGCGTGCGTCGAGCAAACCCAACGACCCTTGGACCAACAGGCCGTCCAGGGGGATCGCCAGGAGTTCGATCTCGGCGCCTTTGTTCGTCGCGCTGGCGGCGTTCTGCACGATGACCTCGATCGTGTCGGGCAGTCCATCCCCATCTTCGTCCGGGCCGCTGACGATCGTCGACTTCTGGATGTCACGGTACTTGCCGAGGAAGATCGACGCGTTCAGCGTCAGGCGCCGCTCCCATGCGATCGTTTTGAGGCCGAGCTCGAAGGAATCGAGTGTCTCGGGGAGAAACGGCTCGAGCCGATCCGAGCTCAGGTTTCCGAACGTGCCGTTGAAGCCGCCCCCGCGGAAGCCGCGGCTGTAGGTGAAGTAGGAGAGGGCGTGCTCGAGCGGCAGCGCCTCCAGATACTCTTCCGGGAGGCGCATCGCGATGCTCGCCATCGGAGTCCAGGCGGTGAAGATGGCGCTGTTCGACGCGGCGGCGGACGATCCCCCGGCCAGGAGGTCCACGTTGTTGCGCGAGAGACCCTTCTTCTCCTCGGTGTAGCGGAGACCCGCCGTCACGCTCAGCCAGTCCGTCGGATCGCCCGTGACCTGGCCGTAGAGAGCCCAGTTCCAGTTGTCGACGTCGGTCAGGCTCTCGACCTGGGTCACGTCACCGATCCCCGGGAGGCTGATGCGCGTCGTGAACGCGTCGTTGGCGACCTCCCAGAAGCCGAAGGCTCCCGCCACGAAGTTGATCCGTCCGTCGAGGCTCTGGCCGTTCGCCTGCACTTCCTGGCTGAGCTGTCGTGCGAATCCGGGCTCGCCGTCGAGCGGGCCACCGCCCACGGCGGACAACTGCACGACCGGCAGCTCCGTCATGTCGATATCGTCCCGCGAGCGCGGCCTCTGCTCACGCCAGGCGCTCACGGACTTGAGTTGCAGGTCCTCGACCGCGCCGACGTCCCCCACGCTCCAGGCAATGGTGCCCCACAGCCCGTAGCTCTCCACGTCGGCGATGCTGGCGACGTCGGCGCCGAAGCGAAAGGGCTCCGAGTTCTCGCAGGCCTCGAGGAACTCGTCGATCCGGACCGGCGGCGAGTCGTTCTGTACGACGCACTGGCCTCCTCGGCTGCGTGCGTGGTTGCGGGCCCAGGTCCCGCTCACGTCGATCGTCACATCGTCGTGCGCGAGGAAGCGCAGCGATCCGAGGAAGGCGAGCGAGTTGCGGTCCGTCCATCGCTCCTCCCGAAACCAGTTGTCCGTGTAGCCGTCTCGGTTGGTGGAGGCGACCGAGAAGCGAGCCAGAAGGCGATCGTCGAGGGCCTTGCTCGCGATGGGGAGGTTCAGGGTCGCTCGTGTCGCAATGGTGTTGAACGATCCGGCGCGCACGAAAACGAAGCCCGTCGTCTCGGGCTGAGGCTTCACCGTAGTGATGTTGATCGCGCCACCAACCGTGTTCTTCCCGAACAGGGTCCCCTGCGGACCGCGCAGAACCTCCACCTGCTCGACGTCGATCACGTCGATGATGGCTCCTTGGGTCCGGGAGAGGTAGACGCCGTCGACGTAGATCCCGACGCCCGGATCGAACGCGATCTCGCCCTCGCCTCGAACGCCGCGAATGACGACGGACGCTTCTTGATCCGTGCGCCCGGTCAGGAACTGGAGGTTCGGCACCAGCTGCTGGATGTCGTCCAAGCGGGTCACGCCGGCTTCGCGCAGCGTCGAGGGGCCGAGGGCGGTGACGGAGACCGGCGTGTCCTCGAGGAGTTCGGCCCGCTTGCGTGCGGTCACGACGATCTCCTCGACCGCGGACCCCGTCTGGGCCTGGGCTGTTGCCATGCTCGCGAGGATTACGAGCAAGACGAGGACGGAGACCCGCTGGGCATCGACCATCAGTCAACGGTATCATGGCGGGTGCCGGCGGTCTCGGTGACCCGGGGCGGACGGACCCGCCGCCGGCACCGACGACCGAACCCGCGAGTCGCGCCTGATCTCAGACCTCGAGCGATCCGTCACGAGAACGGTTTCCCCGCGCGCTGCGATCCGAACGTACTCGCTGAGCTTGCTCTTGAGCGTCTTGAGGCCGACGGCAAGACCCATTCCCGCCTCACTCCGGCACGATCACCAGCCGCGGGGGCATCGGCCCCTCCCTCGAGTCGAGCCACAACGTCGCCGGGCCGCTCTTGGGTTCCTTGAGGACGGCCCAACCGTGGTTGGGCGTGCCCGACAGGAACGCGGCCACGTCGGCCGTGACGTCGAAGACCACCTTGCCGGTTTGACGGTTGCGGATAGCCGCTGAGGCGCGTTCGTGCCCGCGACATACCCGCGAAACGCCCAACTGCTTCAAGAGCCCAGAGAAATCAAAGGGCAAAAAGTGGAGGCGGGGGAAATCGATCTTCGGCGCTTGGCTTCTCGCGAGCAAAGTGACGGTAGCCGTCAATCAGCGCTGCCAGACTTCGACCCGATTCCATTTAAACTTGTACGTTTTCTTCGAGAAGCCGAGGGAGCCGAGCGCTCGGTCGGCGGGGCCGTGCTCCAAGGACGGCGGCTCGGTGATGTGCACGAGTACGCGCTCTGCGTGCCGCGCCCGGGAACGGATCCCTGCGTCGGACCCTCGTTGAACCGCCCACTCGCCAATCACGTACACTCTCGGGTCCCTGAACACCGGGGCGAAACCGATCTGATGGCTCGGCGTCGCAACCAGGTCCAGCGCCTTCGACGAACTCGCCGCGTGCGCGAAGGTACTCGTGTTGGTGACGATGACCACGTCACCGTCGCGCATCGAAGCCTCGATGAACTTCGTGGCCGACTCGGAACCGGAAAAGAGAGCCGGCGGGGCGGGCCGATAGCCGACGATCACTATCGTCGCTGCGGCGGCGACCGCGAGTGCATCGAAACTGAACCGCAGAGCGGCGACCGAGCCTATACGCTGACGGGCTCGGTGGACGACCGCGCCGAGGCCGAACGCGATTGAGGGAACGAGCCAGAGCATGTGCCGGCCACCGGGCGATACGACGAAGGCGTTCGAGGGCCCGAACGGGAGCTGGCCGAGGAAGGATCCAAAGAAAGCGATCATGATCAAGAGCAGGAGGAAGCGCGCCACCAGGTTCTCGGAGCGGGAGCGAGTCTTGATCGCGGAAACGACCAGCCCGCAGATCGCGAGGACTACGCTGAGCGCAAGCCCTTCGCCCGAGCCCCCGGGGAATACCTGGGCCACGCGATGCAAGTGCTGCCAAACCTCGTGAGCCAGATCGACCGGGCTCCAGGAGAAGGTCATGTGGGCATCGAACTTGCGCGCCAGCATTTGGTTGAGCTCGGCGACGTCGACCCTGGAGCGGGCGACGACGAAGTACAGCAGCTGAATGGCGGCCTGGGAAAGGAGTGCGGCGATCCTGACAGCCCGATCTCCCACCGGGTGGAAGACCAGCACGATTGCTGCGGCCGCCGTGGCAATCAGAGTGTAGCCGCTGAAGGCCCCGATGGTGATCGCGGCGGCAACCCAGCCGACCGCGAGCGGCCAACGCCAGGTACGGGCGGCCAGCCGTGGCACAACGAGCGCAAGGACGAGAACCCACAGAGTGTCAAAAGTATACCCCTTGACTCGCCCCGAATAGAGGATGTGGATCGGCGCTACTGCGAACGCTGCACTCAAGAGTCCGGCGATGGGAAATCCGTAGCCGACGCTCCGGAGTGCAATGTAGAGGAGCACCACTCCCGCCACTCCGGCGCCTAGCGAAGGAACGCCAAGGTCGGGCAACTGACCACTTCCCAGCCGGTTTACGGCCATCAGCAGTCCGGTGAAAGCAGGGTGCGCAGGCCCAACGGTCATGAGATTCGTCATGCTGCCGTGGATGGCGCCGGCGGCGACCCACGAATCGTCGAACCAGAGGCCGTCCGAGGGGAGGCTACCCCGCCGCAAGAAAAACGAGACCAGTCCCAGAGTGGCAATGGCAACTACGTCGAGAGCGCGCCGAAGCGGGCTGGGGAACCGCGTCACCCCCGGCTAAGCCTCAATACTGCGTCGCATGAACAACCGGATTCTCCCACCAGACGGATCCTCTCAAGAGGCCAAGGCCGATGCTTCTAGCAGATCCCCCACTCCAGCGATAACAGACATGACGGTAGCCCATGAGGCAGAAAGAGGCGCACGCATACGTCCGGTAAGGCGCCGTTAGGTCGGATTGGAGCCAAAAAGGGGCTTCATGTCGGCTACCGCCACTTCTAGCCGCGAAGTCTCTCGCACCGGCACTGCGCCATCGCCCCCGCACGTGAGCCCACCTCCACAACGAAACTCCGGTTGACCTCAGGCTCGGTAGCGAAACTCGCGCGCCATGCCGGATGCCAAATGGTAGAGATTGTGACAGTGAAAGAACCAATGCCCGGGGTTGTCGGCTGTAAACTCAAATTCAATCTGCTCGCCCGGCCCGGCAATGACCGTGTCTTTCATGGGGGCCATCGGGTCACTCCAGTCGCCCGGCTTCCGAAGCAAACGGAAGAAATGTCCATGGAGATGCATCGGGTGATACATCATCGTAGGATTGCTGATCCGAACTCGGACGCGTTCTCCAGACCGGATCCAAAGTGGCTCCGCTTTGCCGTCGGGCGAAAACAGTTCGGGGTAGTACTCCCCGTTGATCGACCAGAGATATTTCTTCATGTCGCCGCCCAGCTTGATATCGAAGGTTTTCACCGGCCCCTCGGGCAGCGTCGTCGGATAGGGCGATCGCAAAGAGGCATAGTCGGCGGAGCCGATGCTTGGACCTGAAACGACCGGGCGTTTCCGCGAGGCACGGGCAGGAACGTCCCGTGTGTGCACTACGCCGATCGCTTGCTTCGTCGAACCGAGCGCAGCGGCATGAAGAGTAAAGCTCCCAGACTCCTTGAGGGTCACCAGAAAATCATACCTCTCCGCCGTGCCGATCACGATATTGTCTCCGCGCACCGGATCTACAGGTTGACCATCTGCCGCAATCAATTCCAGCTCGTGCCCCTCTAGAGACACGCGAAAAAAGCTAGCCGTTGATCCATTGATCAACCGAAAACGAATACGCTCACCCTTCCGAGCTTCCAGTGTCCACGGATCTTTTTCGGACTTCCCGTTCAGCAGGTAGCCCGGGTAATTCACATCGATGTTGAACGTCTTGTCTCCCGGAAAGGTGTACCCACTTTTGGGCGCTGGCTCCGCGGCCGCGGTGGCCGGCACTTCACCTCGAAATTGCGGAATCATCTCGTAGGGTGACTGGTTGAGCCAGTCAGAGAGAAACACAACCGCTTCGCGATCGTAGGCGTGGATCTCATTGCGAGCCTCAATAATCAACGGCCCATGAAGACCCGTCTGCTCCTGCAACTCATAATGCGAATGATACCAGTAGGTCCCCGATTGAAGCAGAGGATACTCGTAGTAGACCGATTGGCCGGGCCCAATCGGATACTGGGTCAAACCGGGAACACCGTCCATGTAATTCGGAACAATCATCCCGTGCCAATGCACAGTTGTCGGGACAGAAAGCCGATTCTCGACGAGCACCTGAAATCGTTCGCCCTCTTTGAAGCGGAGTTCCGGCCCCGGCAACTGATCCCCGACAAGAGTCGCGGGTGTCGACTTGCCCAGCGGCGAGACATTCTCATCCGTAATCGAGAGCACCGCCGCGGGGCGAGTCTGAGCCGGAGGCGCCGTCTGTTTGGGTCCCTCTTTACTTGCGGAGGGCGTAGAGCTCAAAGCCGCGCCCGGTCGCGCTAGAACCAGAGGAAGGGCCGCGCCGGCCACAATCACACCGCGCCTTGAAATCTTACGGCCTTCAGAATCCATCAAATCTGCCTTTCCTCTGTTTCTGCAGAAACGCGTGAACGCTTCCCCCGAGTTGGATAACACTTATCCCCCAGGCGCTCCTCGTTGAAGCGGCTTGGCTTCCCTTTTTTTCTGTAGACCAATCAAAATCCCGGAGGGGTGAGACGTATATCACAACTTCTCAATATTCCCTGGCTCATCCCCGGCCAACGAATTTGAATTCACACCGGGGTTCTCGGCAACATGCTAAAGGCCCTTGGCTTCCTTGTGCCCCCAACACTGCGGGATAGCCACCGTGCAGGGCATCATCTCGGAAGTGACACGAATGGAGATTTCAATTTTCCCAAACTCCGACTCAACCTCGACGACGTCGTGATTGACCAAACCAAGCCGATCCGCATCTTGAGGAGAGCCAATAGGGTTTTCCCGGTACCCGGCTTTCCCTTGACGGGCAGGGGACGCTCCAGAGCGATCGACTTGGCACCGTAGGTGCTCTGCTGAGAGGTCCCGGGCGGTCGAACGGGCTCACGAGGCGTTTGGCGTCGAACTCGACGTCGGCGAGCTTCGCGCCGCCGAAACCGTGCTGAACCACCGGCAGCGGCTGCATATCGCGCTCGAGCGTCGACCAGAGTCGGATACTCGAACTCCCGATGAAGACGACCGCGTCCTCGGCCATCGAGCCTTAGGGCACGGCGAGCTTCAGCCCGCGCCGCTCAAGGTCGGCAAGGTAGGGGGCCGGCTCGATCACCTGCTCGGGCAGCCACACGCCCGGCTCGACATCGCCGCGGTGGACGTGCGCGGCCAGCGTGGCGACGCCCTGGGAGGTCCATTCCGCTTCGCTCGCCCCGACGGCGCACAGTGAGGCGCTCTTTCCGTTGCGCGATACCTCGACACCAATCAGCATCGTTCCCTGTTTCGTGCCCGCCGTCACCCGCAACAGGCCGCGTGCCACGAGGCGACGGATTCGGGGCACGGCGAGCGCCTTCGTGATCCGAGCCCTCGCCGCAAGGTGCATGACTTGGCGCAGCGAGGCAGGCTCCATGAGGATGGCCGTCACGGATTCGGCTCCGAGGGTGTCGGCGTAGGAGAACCAATCGCGCACGGCGTAGGCCGTCACCTGCCCGCGCGGCTCGGGGAACCGGAACTGGACGGAGACGGCGTAGGGCATCGTCGGCCGTGCCGCTTCGGGAAGGACAAGCGGCTTGGCCGCCTCCCGGAGCATGTAGCTGAAGGTCTGGGGGCCGAGCGACCCGGCATCGCCTACCGCGGTGGAGACGATCCTGTCGGCGCCTCCCAAGTCGGCGCTCAGCTTGCGCGCGATGACGTTGCTGATTCCCGGCATCACACCGGTCCCGAGCAGGATCCGCGAGCCACTGGTCCGCGCGTCGTTGTGGCGCGCCCGGATTGCCTCGACGTCCGTTCCGACGACGCCCACGTAGTTCGTGCCCGCCGCGATGGCGGCGCCGACGACCGCTTCCTCGAGCGAGTCGACGGTGTTTACAACCGTGCGGTGGTCGCCGAGGGCGGTGGCCAGCTGGGCGGGATCGGCGGCATCGACGGCGATCCCCTGCATACCGTGACCAGAGGCCTCAGCGAACTGCTGCGCCTTGGCTTCGTTAGGCCCGCCGACCACGATCCGACCCTCGAAGAACTCGTCCAGGAGTTGTGCCGCCCGGCCGCCGATCGTTCCGTAGCCTCCGATGACGAGCAGCTTCTCTCGTTCACTTGCATCGCTTGCCTTTGGCATACCTGACCCTTTCCCTTGATCGGGCAGTTTGTGCGGACAGGAAGTTCAAGAGCCCATTCTGCATCCTTGGACGTGCATGATGTCTACTCAATGAGGGAAAATCAGGGATTTCGATGACTGGCCCGGGCCCGTAAGCGACCGACAGCCCAGAGGAGCAGCTCCATCTTTCGATACCAGTGACTCACGACACCGTGCACGGGGCCTCCTTGAACTGGTCGCACTCGGTGGCGCTGACAACAGCCTGCCTGCCTTTGATGTCGAGACAGGCGAGCAGATTCTCTATCAGGGCGCGCACGCGGACTGGGTTCTCTGCACGACCTTCCCGTCCGACGGCACTCACCTCGCCTCGGTTGGCCGAGATCGATCCCTCAAGCTGACCAAGTTCGCCCACCCAACAATTCATCGACAATGTAACCAGCATCACACCCGGGGTCCTGAAGGGTGGCCTGATGGCCATCAAGCGTCACCCCGGGCGTGACGAACTCCTGGCCGGAGGTGCTGATGGTGCTCCCAAGCTCTACCGGATGTATCGCGAGAAGAAGCGAGCCCTCGGCGACGACTACAATCTGATTCGAGCGTACGAAGGGCTGCAGTGCGTGTCTACGACACGGGAAAAGAGATGGGGCATGGACCTACCCAGTTCCCGCCCTTCCCTCCCCCATCAAATGGCGAGCCGGAAGGACTGGGTAGCCCGATCGAGGCATCCAGCTCTGCCCGGGCAGAAGAAATCGCCCCCACGGACCGCAAGGACCAGAACTCATGATGATGCTTCAGGGAACACTCCTCCTCGCACTGGCCCTCACCCCGTCCACGGGTGAAGCCAAGCGTTCCCCGTAACCGGCAGAGCTCGACGACCCCGACCTCCTCACCGCCAACAAACGAATCACCAACCTCGCACTCGAGCTCATGCGCGCCCAGACGCTGCAGAGGCTTGCCGGCGAGAACGATGCGCGCACGCACCGTTTGCAGGCGCTGCGCGACTGGGGCAACAACGTGAAGGAGCACGGTCTCAAGGAGGCCTTTCGCCGGCGAGACGAGCCGTTCGGCGAGGGGTTCGCCCGCGTCGGGAAGCCCGAGGGGCGAAACACCGCGGTGCGGGGCACCCACCGGAAGTGATGGGGCCCCACCCCTTCGATCAGAACGCGCAGACCTCGACCTCACAGCTCTGAGGATCACAGGTCTCCGCAGCGGGATCGCAGTCCCGCTCGAAGGGGCACGTGTCCGGCGTATCGCACGTGTCGGGAATATCGCACGAATCGGACACCGGGCAGGTCGCGGCGACCTCGCAGGTGCACCAGACGTTCGAGCACGAGCAGCTCATGCCGCTCAGTATGTCCCATGGATGGAACAGGATCTCCTCGACCCCGCAGATCGCCGCGTCCGTGATGTTCTTGATGCCGCAGATCACGGTATCCCAACCGCACTCGAACCCATCGACGATCTCCTCCATCTGACACTCAGCCCACGCCCACTCGATCGGTGAGACCTGGCGGTAATTCGCGAGCGGCGCCGGAAGAACGAGCACCGGCGACCAGAAGATCGCGCCATCGAGCTGAATCCGCGGCGTCACGCGCCCTTGACGGAGGTCGGTGATCGGCACGCCGGTGTCCTTTAGCGCCTGCAGCACCTGGTACTGACCCAGGTCGCCGCGGAACGACGTCACGGCCGCAAACGCACCGGCGACATGCGGCGCCGCCATCGACGTGCCACCCAGCGTGAGCCCCGCAGCGGTGATGTCCGTACCCGGCGCGAGAAGATCGAGCGACGTGCCGCTGTTCGAGAACTCGGCGACCGCATCGCGCTCCGTCACCGCGCCGACGGAGACGGCGAACGGCGAGCATGCCGGCACCGAGATCAGGTTGGCCTCGGAGTCATTGCCCGAAGCGACAATTGGCATGATGCCCACCGCCTGCGCCTCCGCGAACACCGAGTCGACCGGCGAGATGCAGCGGCCACGCGCACCCATTCCATCGGTACCGAGGCTCAAGTTCATCGCAACCGTATTGAAGAGAAATTTCGTGCCGATCAGGAAGTCGATTGCAGCGGCGATACCGACCACGTTCGTGACCGGACCGCTCGGCAGCATCTCGAACACGTCGAGAGCGAGGATGTTGGTCTCCGGTGCGGTGCCCAACACGATCCCCGCGACGTTCGTGCCGTGCCCGTCGTCGTCGAGCGAACCGTCCGGAAGCGCGAACTCGGCCGCGAACGCGACGCGGCAGCCCGCCGGCTGACCGGGCGACGTGCAGGACCCAAAGGCTGGATCCGTGAAGTCGACCCCAGTGTCGAGGACTGCCACCGACGTGCCGCGACCCGTGGCGCCCTCGAAGGCCGCGGCTGGCTGGCCGACCTGCGGCAAGCTCTCGGCCAGGAAGGGCACGAATTCGAAGTTCTCGTGCACCGCCACGACGCCACCGACGCGCTCGAGGCGCTCGATCTGCTTCTCGTCCTGGACATGAACCGCAACGATCGGCAAGTGCTTGAAGGCACGCTCGATCTTCACGTCGTACGTCTTCGCCGACTCGGCGAACGATTGAGCGAGCTTCGCGAACTGGCGGGACTTGTAGCGCCGGATCCCGCGATCGTCTTCCTGAATGCGGCGACGCGAGCGCATCTTGTCGACGCGCTTGTGAATCTTCGAGGCGTCGAGCTCGATGATCATGCTCCGCGGACCACTGTAGTCGTTCCGCGGAGCATCCGCGGGCTTCGGACCAAGCTCCGGCTTCTTCTCGGGACTGCGCTCGAAGCGCGGCTTCGGGTCGTCGAATAGACGGCCCGGATTGAGCTTCTCGATCGGCTTGGCGTCTCCTGCGACGGCAGAGAACAGAACGGTGGCGATCGCCACCACATGATACACGGCGTAACGTACACGCATTGGAATCCCCCTTTAGGTGAGCGGCAAGCGGCGAACCGCCGACCGGATGGACGGCGAACAGCCACTTCCGCAAGCGGGATGCCAGGAAAAGCCTCCCCATTTCCGGGGATCTGCAAACCGCGCGAGCGGCCAGGCGCAAAGCTTGGTTTCCGATCACCGCCTCGCGCGGTTGGCGGACGATGCCTCGGGGAGGCAGGCCCCGCCGCACAAGAGAATCTACATTCCCCGGGCGAATCGAGCTGTGGTACCTGAGGGATCATGTGCCACCCCCAATTCTTGATATGACTGCGAGGGTTCGAGAAATGTCCGCGGCGGCGCTGCTCTGCGTCGCCGTGCTTGCCGCCGAAGCCGCTAAGCTGCCACCCGCCCGGAAGCTCTTCGTGGTCGATACCGGTACCGGCCACCGTCTCGGCGAAGCGGTGTCGATCGACGGCGAGATCGCCGTGATCTTCGCTCCGGGCGACGACCGCGGTGACGTACGAGGCGCCGCGTACGTCTACGAGCGCCACGGGGACCAGTGAAGCCGCGTGGCGCGCTTGCCGGGAAACGCGCAGGCGGTGGTCTCCGGGCGCACGGTACTCCACGGCCGTTGGGGCCCCGAGGTCAGCGAGGTCCGAGCCTACGAGCACGACGGATCGCGATGGGTCGACCGAGGCGAACGTCATTACCGCCAATCTCGAAATCCATCCCAAGATTCACGAACTTCTCGCGATTCTCTCCGATGTCTTGAACTCAGCCAAGATCGAGTACTGGGTCGACCAGGGAACTCTTCTAGGTGCCTATCGCCACGGAAAGTTCATCGCACGCGACTCCGAGGCAGACATCGCGATCAGGAACGAAGAGCATTTCGAAGCGCTTCCCCGGATGTAATCTTTCCCACCGGTCAGATCGAGGGTGAGGCAAAAATGTGCCCTTACCCAGCAAGAGTGCGCGAGTGTCTCCAGATCCAGCACGGCTACATCGGGGAGGGCGCAATCTGGGACCCCGGTGCGAACAGGTGGATAGAAGACTAGCTGACCGTCCTTCACAGCCGGCGTCACCCGTGGTCGGGGCGTCGCAAGCCGCCATCGCAGACATGTCGGAAGTTCTTGCTCAGCTACACGATTGCCGGACGGCCCAATTCGAAGCTCCCCGCCTGAACGACGTCCGCGAGCGTGTCGACGTCGAGCCAGTGGCCCGCGATGTACACGACGCGGACCTCCTCGCCGGCCTCGAGCAGTGCGTTGAGCAGGTCGGGAATCTGCGCGGTGCGGTTCTCGGGAGCGCACAAGAGCTTGTCCACCAGCGCACTCACCCGCTCCCGGGCAGCGGCCGAGACCTTGAAGAAGCCCGTCCACTCCCCGTGGAGTTGCTCGGCCGGGAGCTGGCTCGCGACCCGTACGAGCTTCACGGTCGTGTAGAAGCTGCGGCGCGAGTCCGGCGCAGAACACTCTACGTAGTCTGCATGCCGCCCGAGGTTCGTGCTCGCCTGCCAGCGTGTGTCGACGACGACAACGAGGTCCCCGTCCGACTCGAGCAGGACCTGTGGGATGTACTTGTGGAAGAGGACGTCGCCGTAGGAGATCAGCAACACCTCTTGGCCGGACGCACGGCCGGCCCCCCCGTCCGGCTCCGCCAGCGCGCACGCGAGCGAGTAGAGTTCCCCAGTCGAGTCGTGCTCGTCGTTGTCGACGTAGGAGACCCCCTGCAGGTCGAAGGCGTCCTTCGAGAAGCCTCGTACGACAGAGATATTCTTGACCCCAACCGCGTTGTACGCGTCGACGATATGCTGCAGGAGCGGCTTCCCGCGCACCTCGATCAACGCCTTCGGTCGCGACTCGGTCAGCTCGCCGAGTGCGTCCCCCCGCGAAGCCGCCAGGACCACCGCGCGAGCGGTGCCGCCCGCCTGCGGCAGGTAGCGATCCTCGGCCTCCTGGAGTTCGGCGGCGCCCTGTAACCGAAAAATCTCGCCGACCGATGCGACGCGGTCCTCGAGCGACAGCAGGTTCTGCTCATGCATCAGCGTGGCAGCGGCACTCTGCATCGAGGTCACGGCGGCGCGCAGCATGTGGTTGGCCCAGATCACCACCGAGAAGCCCGCCGCGCGGAACGCCTCCGTGGGCGTCGCGTAATACTTGGTGGGCACGATCACGACCGGAGCTCGGTCCCCCCACTCTTGCTTGAACACGAGCACCTCGTCGGCCGTCGTCCGGGCGCTGTGGATCAAGATGGCGTCCGCGCCGGCCTCGGCGTAGGCGGCCGCTCGGGTCAGCGCCTCGCCCTGCCCCCAGCCGGCGACTAGCGCCTCGACACGCGCGACGATCGAGAAGTCGTCGTCGCGCTGGGCATCCTTGCCGGCCTTGATCTTGCCGCAGAACTCGTCGATCTCCTCGAGTGGCTGCGCCCCACCGTTGATGAAGCTGTTTTTCTTGGGAAACAGCTTGTCCTCGATACACACCGCAGCGACCCCGCGCTGCTCAAGCTTGGCGACCAGTCGCCGGAGATTGTTGAAGTTGCCGTAGCCCGTGTCCCCGTCGAGCAGGATGGGCACGCTCGTGGCGTCGCTCATGAACTCGAGCATCTCGAGGATCTGCGTCCAGCTCGCCTCGTTCGAGTCGCGAACTCCGAACTGCGCCGCGAGGCACAAGCCGCTCGCCCAGATGCCCGAGAAACCGGCCTCCTCGCCGATTTTGGCACTCAGCCCGTTGTGCGCCTCGATCAGGAACTCCAGTTCCTGCGACCGGAGCATTCGCCTGAAGCGTGCCGTCTTGGTCATGTTGCCCCTTTCCGTTCGCGAAGATCGCCGCCGGCCGCACCCTGCCATTCCCGACCATTCATTGACCTCGCGAGGCGACTCGCGAGCACTTGGCGTATAGCCGCCTCCGGTCGCCATGACACGCGAGCCCCCCCGAGGAAGACCACGAACGGGCCTCGGCACGACCGTTCTCACCAGAGTGCGGGACGCTCGGCCAGGGGTCGGGAATCCCTGGCCGGCAGCTACCTGCCCCGGCTGCGGTATCTGCACGAGACCATTGGGGGTTCCAATCGAGCATCGCTCCTCGCGAGATGACGACGAAGCCCGGCGTCCAGCGGGGTTAGTCGGTTAGAGGGACGACTTCTTGTACGGCGTCGGGGGTGCAGTTCGGGGGATCGTTGCCGGCGTCCTCGGCGACCGGTTGGCTCTCGCCCCCGCGCGGCTCTCGAACAAGACGTCCCGTGCCTCCTCCCTGGCACAGTCAACACCGTTTACGTAGAAACCATCCTGTGCCCCGGGCGACGAACGAGAAGGCGCCACGACGGCGCAAGCGCTCGACTCCACTAACCCGGTCCAAGATCGCGGAGGTCACCCTCGACCTGATGCGCGAGGGCGGGGTCGAGGCCGTATCCATGCGGCAGATCGCCGATCGACTCGGGGTGGACGTCGCGGCTCCCTACCGGCACTTCGGCAACAAGGAAGATATTGTGCAGGCAGCCGGAGATCTGGCTGCCCGCGCCGTCGACCTTCGAGCGCCGGCAAGTGGCGACTGGGAAACGCGATTTGCCGAGCTCTGCACGACCATCCGTAGCCGCCTGCGCCGACACCCGGAGCTCAGCCTCTTCGGGGGCGGCTCCGCCGGCTCCAGCCCTTTCAACGCCAAGGCGTTCGGCCTCATTGCCGGTGTCCTCTTCGAGGCCGGGCTGCGCGGAAACGAGATTCAGTTTGCCGCTCAGCACACGCTCGACACCCTCACCGCGATAGCGCATGACGAGATCCTGCGCCTCAAGAACTCATCGGAAGACAATCATCGCTTCCACGAGACGTTCATGGAGCACCTCCCGGACGAGGTGCGTGCCGATCTCCCACCGCAGCGTGGCCGATCGACAGCGCGACTCTTCGACGAGTACTTCCAGTACGCGGTCGACGCCCTGCTCCGAGGCCTGGTTGGCCAACTGAACCCGAAGGACGCACCGCCGAAGCGGCGGGCAAGCCTCCGCAAGACCCGCTAATTCCTACGCCAGTGGTCGGCTCTACGCACTGCTTGGGGCAAACCGCGACGGTGATCCGAAACGGCGCGGACGACATCTGCCTGCCCAGCCACGCACAAGTAGTGTACAACCTCATTTCGCGTTCGGTCACGCCTGCTAAGGTGCTCGTCCATGACGGAAGACGCGCGCAGTGGTCGCGAGCTCTGGCTGGAGGCGGGACAGGAGCTACTCCGTCGTGGCGGCATCGTGTCCGTGAAGCTCCAGGCGCTCACCGATGAGATCGGCCTCACCACCGGCAGCTTCTACCACCACTTCAACGGCATGAAGGACTACCTGGACCAGTTGGCCCGCTTCTACGGTGCCGATCAGGTGCGGAAGAACCTCTTCACCGTCAATGATGCAGATCCGCGCATGCGACTGCGTAAGCTCGGGGCAATGGCCATCAAAGACCGAATGGTGCCGTTGGATGCAGCGATGCGCGACTGGGCGGGCAGCAACCGCATTGCCGCGGCCTCCGTGCGAGCCGCCGACGAGCACTTGATGCGCTTCATCGCCAAGGCGTTCCGAAATCTCGGATACCCACGCCGTGAGGCGCAAGTCCGAGCGCAGCTCTTGCAGTCGGTCGGCGTCGCCCGCGTCATGCCACCGTGGAAGACGCTCGCCGGCGATACCGGCCTGGTGCTCAAGATTCTGGCGCCCTGACCACCCGCGACGTCGAACGTCACACCATGTCGGTCGGCTTCACGGGAAGATCCAACGCGACTCGTCCGGCGAGCTCCGTCGTACGGTCCCAGTCGAAGATCACATGGCCCTTCAAGACCTCGAGATCGCGTTGGATCCGCTGGAACGGGGATGAATTGAAGTAGACGCTCGCACCCGCGCCTTCCGCGATCGTGCCCACGATCGAGCGAGCCGCGCGTACGGTCGCCGCAGCCGTGAGTCGCAGCGCCATCCGGCGCTCCAGCGGCACGTTTCCAGTTCCCGCGCAGCCCTCGAGCTCATCGATCGCGACATCCCAACGGGACCGAGCACCAGCGAGTTCGCTGACGACCGTGCCGAGGCGCATCTGCGCGGCGGGCTGCTCGACGGCGCGATCTCCGAGCGAATAGGCCAGCACACGCGCGGCGATCCGCTCGCGGTACAACGCCACGGCGCGTTCGGCCGCACCCAGTGCCGGCGCGGCCGCGACAAGGGCCAGCACCGGTGGCATCGGCAGCATCGACATCCCGTCGCCATCGAGCACATCACCGCCGAACATCAGCTGCGCCGCCAACATTGCGCGGTGCGACGGGACGAACACCTGCTCGAGGCGCACGGCGTCACTGCCGGTCGCGCACATGCCAGACGTGTGCCACACGTCGTCGATGGTCACCTCGGACCTCCGCACGACCACGAATCGAGTCACCAGTTCCGGTTCGGCCTGCACGGCGTGCACCATCACCCAGTCCGCATGGTGAACGCCGGTCGCCCACTCCCACCGACCGTCGACGAGGAAGCCGCCCTCCGTAGCCGTCAGCGTTCCGGTCGGTGCGAGTGGTGCCGCTGCCGACGCCCAAGGGTGCCCGGGAGGGAACAGTTCCGGTCGAGCCGCCGCGGGGAACTTGCCAAGCATCCAGCTGTGCAGAATCAGGAACGAGACGGTCCACGCCGACGCGGCACAGCCTTGGCCGAGAATGCGGGTGCTGCGCGCGAGGGAAGACACCCCGAGGCCATGTCCACCGAGCGAGGTCGGCACCACCATGCGCAACAAGTCGAGGTCAACCAAGTCGGCCATCGTCGACGGTGGAAGTCGTCGAAGAGTCTCTGCCTCATCGGCCCGTTCGGCCAGTGAGTGCGACAACTGCTCGGATCGATCGAGGGCGTCTGCGTGAGTGAGGGGCATAGCTGTCTCCGGCAGCGTAACCGTCCCCTTGCGGTCTTGTCTATAGGTTTACTTATGGAGATTGAATAGACTGAAGCTCCTCCACATCGAAGGAAATCCGAAGGGATCCCGACCGGGGTCCTCCCAGCTGGCAGCCGCATTCCTTTCGGCCTACCAGGCGACTCATCAAGACGACGAGATCGAGACGCTCGACGTCTTCTCGGCCGACCTGCTTGCCGGCTTCCGTCAGAAACTAGAGCTCGACCTCGGCCAGACTCGTCGGCGCGCTGAAGCTCTCGGCCGCTTGCCGTGCGACGCGTTCACTCGACACGACATTGCCTCCCTTGATCATCGCATCGAGCGTAGCCGCCGCGTTCTTCGGTGTCGGCAGCGGCTGGTCGTACGCCCCCGCGTTCGTGCCGATGAGGTAGCCGACCCTCATGGAATCCCCTTCAGATCACATCCCGAGGTCGCCGGCGGTACCTCGCCACGCGAGCGACCCCCCGTCGATGAGAATGTAGGCGCCGTTGATGAAGCCAGCTTCGGGGCTCGCGAGAAAACACACGAGCTCGCCGACTTCCGACGGCTCCCCTAAGCGGGGAACCAGGCCGGTCGCGATCAACGACTGCTTGAAGGCCACCGGGTCGTCGGACTGCTTGATGTAGTCGGTCACCATGTTGGTGGCGATCGCGGTCGGGCCGTAGCAGTTGACGCGAATCCCAAGCGGAGCAAGATCGACGGCCAAGTTCTGCGTCTGGAGCCGGATGCCGCCCTTGCTCGTGCCGTAGGCGGAGTTGTTCGGGTACGCCGATTGGCTTCCGGTGGACGCCGCGTTGATGATCGACGCGTTGTCGCTCTCGCGCAGGTACGGCACCGCGAACTTCGAACATACCCAAGGCGCCACCGCGTTGACCTCGATCACCTTCTTGAAGACGTCGATGGGCATGTCGGCCACGTTGCAGGACGCCGGGTCGGTCAGACCCGTCTCGTGGATGCCGGCGTTGTTGTGCAGCACGTCGATGCCACCGAAGGCGTCGGCGGCGGCCTCCATGAGCGCCTTCACCTGATCCGAGTCCGTGACGTCGCAGTGTTGATAGACCGCGTCCCCTCCGTCTTCCCGAATCGCCTGCGCGACCGCCTCGCCGTTCTCGTCGTTCATGTCGCTCACCACCACCCGCGCCCCCTTACTGGCAGCGAGCTTGGCGGTGGCTTCGCCGATGCCGGTGCCCGAACCGGTGATGACGAATCGAAGGTCTTGGACACCCATCTGGCTTCTCCTTGGTGTGAGGTGTTGGTGTGACCGGATCTCTAGTGATCGGTGTAGACGCCCACGACGCACGAGAACCCATCGGGCGGCGTGGTGAGGACGAAATCTTCCACGGGTGTTCCCTTCGGGTGGGACAAAACGGTTTGCGCGGCCCAGGCCGTGAAGGCGGGAGGCCACACGTGCCCGTGGGTGCCGGAGCAGGAGACGGTCACGACATCGGATTGGGCTGCGTAGTACTCTGACGCCAGTTTGGTCTCCACGTCATAGAACGACGTGCCGCCAAAGGTGTCTTCGGGGCCTCCCCAGAGCACGACCACAATGGAGCTGTCCATGATGATCGGGTCGACCGGCTCGATGTGGAGTTGGCTCAAGTATCTGTAGTTGCCCGATGCGGCCACGCCGCCGGCAAACAGATCGGAGTTAAACATCATGTTGCGATGGGTCATGGTTCCGCCCGCCGAGATGCCACCCCCATAGATGCGGTTCTCGTCCACCCGGTAGGATGCCGCGACACACTTCACCATCGATTCGATGAAGCGGACGTCTGGGCCTTCATCGTTGGTTTGGGTGATCGCGCCGTCGAACCAGGGCTCCCAGAAGCGTCCGTCGTTCGTGCCCTGAGGCCCGATTCCTCGGCAGGTTCTGTTCTCGGTGGTGCAGGTCCGAAAGGGGGCGACCACGATCCAGCCGCTGTCGACGAGGCTCTCGAGTTGGGATCTCTCGTTGGCGACGAACTCCAACTCGGTCGCAACGGTCCCGGTGAGAGAAACGAACAGCGGGCGCGCGGTATCGAGCGTCTCCGGAAGGAAGACGTGGAACTCGCGGGAGTCCCCATCCGAGAGAAAGCCGCCATTCCCGCCTTCCTGCGCGGTGAAGTTCTCGGGGCAGCTGCCTAAGAGCCGAGCCGGATCCTCGTGATTGCTGTTGCTACCGTCGCCATCAGAACAACTGCTGAGCGCGACGGCGGATAGGAGAACCAGGTTGCCTAAGGGGAACCTCAGCACCGGAACTTTGACGAGATCCACTCGCGCTCTCTAGCACCGCATCCGAGATTGTCGGCATCCTACGGAAAGCGACCACGTTTCCCGCTTCACCCCACGTACCATGAGACCGTGTTTCCCAAGATCTTCCGCTACTCCGAGCGCCGGAGCTGGATGCCGGTGACCAGATCCCCGCCGGTCGTAGCGAAGTCGGACACGACCACGACGTCGTCTCCCGACGTCACCGCTCCCATGTCCCGCAGCTTCTGCAGCCCGGCGTCGATGGTCTTCTCGGGGTTCTGGGAGAAGCGTATACGCAATGCGACGATCGAGCGCGTGAGCCAGAGCTTGCGGCGCGTCGTGCTCATGTTCGTGAACGCGTAGATGACAGCTCTCTGCGGCCGATAACTCGCGACCAGCTGACCAAAGGATCCACGGCGCGTGATGACTAGGATGGCACCGGCGCCGATCGAGTCGGCAAGGCGGCAAGCACTCTGAGCCAAATGCTCCCGCTGGGTCTCCGGAGCAGGTCGTTCCTTGTAAAACGGCAGTCCGACCTCGCCCTCCGTCGCACACGCGATCTTGTCCAGGGTCAGAACGCAGCGCTCCGGATGGCGCCCCACCGCGGTCTCGCCGCTCAGCATGATCGCGTCGACCTGCTCGTAGACCGCGTTCGCAACGTCAGTAACTTCGGCACGCGTTGGCATGGGATTGTCGATCATCGACTCGAGCAGGTGCGTCGCCACGATGACCGGCTTACCGGCGATCGCACATTTCCGCACCAGCCGCCGCTGCAGCGCCGGGAGCTCCTCGAACGGGATCTCGACTCCGAGGTCGCCCCGGGCAATCATCACCACGTCGGTCGCCGCGAGGATGGAATCAAAGTTCTCCACCCCTTCATGGTTCTCGATCTTCGCGATCAACTTCTGATGACCGCCGGACGCCTCGACGATCTCCCGGACATGCGCGAGATCGTCTTCTGAGCGAACGAAGCTCAGCGCGATAAAGTCTAGGTCGTGCTTGATCGCGAAATCGATGTCGTGCCGGTCCTTCTCGGTGATCGAAGGGAGGTTCACGCGGATACCGGGCAGGTTCACGTGTTTCCGCGAACCCAGAGTGCCGCCGTCCAGGATTCGGCAGCGCAATCGATGATCCTCGACCTCGAGGATCGCCAAGTTGATGAGGCCGTTGTCCACGGTCACCTGATCGCCCACGTTCAGATGCTGTACGAGGTCTGCGTAGTCCACGTGCACGGACCGCTCTTCCGCGTCGTCCGCGATGACCGCGAGGTAGACTTCCTCGCCGGTCTTCAGATCCAGGCTGTCGGTGAGCTCGCCAGTGCGGATCTCGGGGCCCTGCAGGTCCATGAGGATCGCGATCGGGTGCTGTAGCTTGCGGTTCAGCCGCTTGATGGTCCGAACCACCTCTAGGTGCGACTTGTGGTCTCCGTGCGACATGTTCAGCCGCGCTACGTTCATCCCCGCCTGAGCGAGCTTGGTGAGGATGTCCGCCTGACCGGTAGCGGGACCCACCGTGCAAACGATCTTGGTCCGCCGAGTCTGGTGATGGTTGAGCCCGACCTTTTCCTTTTCCGCCATCGCGCTCCGAGAGTGCGGATCCAGGTGCCGCGTGTCAAAGCGAGCGCACCACGCGCTAGGAGCCTAGAACAGACAGGCGCCATGCGACGCGGACGAAGGCTCCCTTAGAGAAGATCCGGATGGCACTGCGACTCGAGTCGCTTGCGAGCCGCCGCCGGAATCTCGATCGCGCGTCGCGCCCCCGTGTCGAAGGCGATGTCCACGGTCGAGCTCATGCAGAGCACGTCCCCTGAATCGACATCGAAAACCCAGGAGTGCCGGTACGACGTCTTCCGTCCCACCTGAACCTCGGTCCCGAAACTCTGGATGCGCGTCCCCGCGCAGGGAAGCCTACGCAGGATCCCCCGGCTCTCCAGGATGGCCCAACCGAACTGCCCACCGCCCTCGAGTGGCTGAAGCGGCATGAACCCGCTCCGGTCCGGAAGAGGCACCCCGCCCCACACCAACTCCCCGTAGCGAACTGCGGGGAAAAACCCGGCGTCGGTGCATTCGTCCTCGCGCAGTTCCCTCACTTCCCGCATCGCGATCCCGCGAGTGCGCGCTTCCTCGAGAGAGAGCCCGCGCGGCTCGCGAGACAAGTCTACGGTTCGGGGTCGGCCGTGCTCCGGCCACTCGACCCGCTGCTTCGCGGCCCGGTCTGCAACCATCTCAGGAATCGGCCGGAGGGCCCGCGTGCGCTCGTCGCACAAACCCATGTCGTGGACGAACGTCGCCGCGCGCTCCCCACGCTCCGGATTCAGGAGTTCGTGGTACAGCCGCAAACCGTCCGCGCGAACATCAAGAACACCGCCCTGCACGACGAGCCGTGCACCCTTCATCTGCTCGCGATAGTGCCGCGTAAAGCTGCCGCGAAGCTCGAGGACGCTTCCCTCGCCTGCGCACCATTCCGGCGTGAGGCCCATCTGGCCGACCAGCGCACGCGTCGCACGGACCGCCTTCTCCGCGTAGAAACGGACGTTCATGTGCCCCAGGTGGTCGATCTCCTCGGGGCCCACCGTTGTCTCGTGCAACACCTGCAACTCGGTCGTCATCACGTCAGACCGAACCAAACCGCCGGGGCGCCGTCGACTTGACAGCCGTGCCTTCCCCACCGAGACCAATCTCGGCACATTGGGAGAACCCCATGCCCGAACCCATCATCGCCCGCGATCTCGCCGAGCCTTCAACGAAAAGCTGAGTGCCTCGGGCAAGCTCGACCACTTACCGGAGGACATGAGCTACATGGTCGCGCGCGGCTTTCAGATTCACGACGTGTTCCATGTGCTCACCGGCTTCGACTCGAGTCCGATGGGAGAACTCTCGCAAGCGGCCTTCCACTTCGCGCAACTGCGGCATCCGCATCACGCGCAGGAAGGACGAGATCGACGCCCCACCGGCGACACTACGACGCAAGTGGAAGCTGGAGTCGCGCCGACGTCGAGCATCGGCAGAGCGAGAGCCACGCCGCCTGCTTTCAACAACGTTCGTCGGCTGAGTCGTCGATTCCACATTGTTAGCGCCTCGAGAAGATGCTGCTGGTCGCGAACCCGCGGATCGTCGAACGGAATGGATAGTCTGCACCGCTGCACCGGTTCCCAACGTGACGAGCTGCGACACCAGGTTGCGGGCCACCTGGTCGAGCTGTTTGTCGAGCAGCACGCTCTTGTACTCAACGATCCCATCGAAGGTGCGGCCACTCGGCGTAACGCCGGTCGCGTCCACCGGGACGTTCCGACGATACTCCGTTCGGAAGCTTCCGACGGGATCGAACTGCTCGAGCGCGAATCCCGGGCGGTCGACTTGGTCGGCCACGGTCGCGGGGTCGGAGAGCGCGCCCTGCTGCGCCAGGTCCAGGAGCTCGTCGTCCGGCCCCCCCCCCGGCCACAGGAAGTACGCGAGTCGCATCGCGATCTCAAAGTCGTCGAGCTGTCCCGGCGCGTAGGCTTGGAGGTGATCGAGGAACTTGAGCGAGGTGGGAATTGCGGCGAGGGGGACGCGTACCGCCTCGACGAACGGACGAGGAGGGGCCGCCTGCCACGACCTCGTGCTACGGCGGTCCTTTGGAGCCCGTGGGTCGGGTTCAAGCAGTTCCAGTACTTCGGTGTGATTCGTGACGGGCTCATGTTCGGGTGCGCACTCGCGCATCTGAGACACGCCGCGGCGGCCTTCGCGAAGTCTACGAGCCCGGCACCGGAATGCGGGTGGAGCGAAGCGTGCAGGTGCCGCTCGGCCTTCTGGAACTGGGCCTTTTTCTCCGGACGCTCCGAAGACGGCACGAACATCGCACTCAACGTCTCGTGCGGTGTGAATAAAACGAGCTTCTCCGAGAACTGCCTTTGGTTCGATGGGAGACGGGTACTCGTTGGCCTGTGCCCGTTCGCCTACGATTGGAAGGACCCACTTCGACCATGGCGTGTCGAGAGCGAGGGCGGCGCCGTGAAGCTCGACTTCGCCCCAAGAGGCCAGCACGCGAAGTGGTCGGGGGCTTGGTTCGGCTGCCGGATTTGTCTAGGACCACGTGGTGCATTGGATTCATGTGATCGCCGTTTTCGGAACTCTTCTCTCCTCTCCCGCCCTTGCGGCCGAGCAGGCAAATGCAGAAGCGTCACTCGCCGCCCCCGAGAAGACCAAGGCGCGGCATACCATTCGCGTCGAATGGAAGGGCCCGCGCGGGCGCGGCGATGCCATCCAACTCTTCGACCCGAAGGGAAACGACGGCCACGGGCAACAGGTGCGTGAGATGCGTCTCATCCCGCGGCGCGCCGTAGATCCAATCGTCGAGTTCGCCGCTCCGGCGGAGCCCGGAACGTACGAGCTCCGGTATTGGAGCGGAACGAGAAAAACCGCACTGGTCACCCGTCTGATCGAAGTAATCCCCGGAACGATCGAGATCTCGGCTCCCGCGACCGTCGAGGGCGCCGGCACCATCACGATTCAGTGGCAGGGCCCGGGCGGCGAGTACGACATTGTGCGCCTGCACGACGAGAATGCAGACTACGGCAACCACGGCGAGCGCCAGATCGTTCGCCAAAGGCGAGTCCGGGCCGGGGACTTCGAGGGAAAGCGAGTGGAGCTCATCGCTCCGACCGTTCCCGGGAAGTACGAGCTGCAGTACATCAGCGGGCAGCACCACGACACGGTCCTCGCCTCGCGGCCGATCGAAATCGAGGCGACCCAGGTAACTCTCGACGCCGCGGCGAGTGTGGTCGCCGGCGAGCCGCTCGAGATCCGATGGGTCGGACCCGCTGCGACCGACGACGAGGTGCAGATCACCGACGCTCAGGGCAAGCGGCTTGACGGTGTCATGGTGAGCCGAGGAGAGAAGACGGTACAGATCACCGCTCCGAAGATCCCCGGCGCGTACGCCCTGCGATACTGGAGCCATGCCAACTTCGCCGTGCTCGCAACCCGACCGGTCCAGGTCGTCGAACCGGCCGCGGGGTAAGCGCGCGGTTCTCGACCGGCCCGCTCACATCGGGCGACAGCGGAAGCTCGTAGGAGGCTTCGACGACGAGCCCGGGAGACACCCTGTCCTCGAGCTGACCGGGGCGCCGCAGAACCGCTTGAAAGGCTGAGCCTCAGGCCCCTTCCCAGGGGTACATCGCGATCGGATAATCGTCGCACTCACCCGCCGCGTACTCCGCGTATTCGGCGGCATCGGATTCAGGGCCGCGGCGCGACAGATCCGCAAAGACCTCACAGCGGTCGCGGGTCGTCTCGAGACGAGGGTCCGCACGAACCTGAGCGAGGATCTTCGGGAGATCGAGGTCGTCGGGCGAGGTCCGAATCCCCCCGTCGTTGCTCGTGTCGAACAAGAGCATCTTCGGCTCCCCCGCCCCGCGGCCCCAGGCGGGCCACGCCGGAAGGTCGCCGGTGCGACCCCGACCGGGATCACCCGCGTACGCGAACTGCGTCCAGTACGACATCATCGCATCGGAAAGCTCCCGATCCGTCGCCTCATTGTCCGGGTCGAACACCAGCCAGGTCGCCGGCCCAAGGGTCAGCCAGCCGAAGACGAAGGGGATCTCGAGGGCGTGCGCCGCTCCGACAATGCCCGGTAGGTCCCAACCCAGCGGCGAACGCAACTCATCCCAGTCGAAGCGATACGCCCAAATGTTCGGATGGTGCTCGCGAATGCCGCGGGCGGGATCGTCGACACCCAGCAGCTTCCACTTCTTCGTGCCGTACTCGCTCGCCGCGTCGTACAGGGGCTTGTTGTTCACCCACAACGGCATACCGCCGACCTGCGTCACGTTGTGCGAGCCTCCCATCGCAAACAGCTTCACTTCGTCCCGGTTCGTTCCGAAAATCGCGGGAACAGCGTTGAACCGACCGGCCGCGTACGCGTCAGCCGCCGGCACTTCCGGCAAAACGAAGCCGTCACGAATCAACCCAGGCGAGGGATACATCCCTCCGAACCCGAACCCATCGAAGAACGATAGGATATCGGCCGGCGATTTCGCACGAAGATACGAGGCGATCTCGGGCGCGGACATCTTCTCGACGACCGCCTTCGCGGTCTCACGATCGGTCGCTTTGTCGTCCTGCTGGAGGAGATAGAGAAGAAGCTCCGCTGAGCTGAACGGCGCCCCCGGCACCGCGGCATCCTCGTAGTTCTCCGCTTCATCGCGGGGCGTCGTGCGCGCCGTGCCACTCTGCGCAATGGCGCGATGGAACAGCCCCTTTGCCTGGGGAGACAGCAACATCGCGTGGGTATCCGTCCCGCCCGCCGACTCGCCGAACACCAATACTCTGTTGGGGTCACCGCCGAATGCGGAGATGTTGTTCTGAACCCATTCGAGCGCCGCAACGACATCCAAGGTGCCGTAGTTCCCCGAGGCGTCCGCCGGCCCTTCCCCTGCGCGCAATCCCGGATGCGTGAACCATCCGAACACACCCAGCCGGTAGTGAATGGTGACAACCACCACGGGACCCGACTTCGCGAGTAAGCTCGCGTCGTAGACCTTCGCGTCGCCCACGCTGTTCCCGCCACCGTGGATCCAGACCATCACGGGGAGACGATCCTCTCCCGTCGGCACGGCGTCCGGCTGCACCGCCGGGGCGTAGACGTTCAAGTACAGGCAGTCCTCGTCCCCCACGGGTTGGCCCTCAGGCACATCGGCGTCGGGTGAAAGACCGGGAAACTGTGGGCATGCATTTCCGTGCGCCAACGCCTCGCGCGTCCCCGTCCAAGAGTCGGGCGCGCGCGGAGCGCGCCAGCGCAACTCGCCCACCGGCGGGTTCGCAAACGGGATCCCCCGCCACGTGTGCGCGCCGTCCTCGGTCACGAAGCCGACCAACGTCCCCTGTGGAGTCACGCGCTCCGTTCCCGGTGCGGCCTCCGGCGGCAGAGCTTCGTTCGAAGAACAACCCATTCCAACCGTGACGCAACTGAGAAGAAGGCAGCGCTGAATACGAGTCATAGAGGCCTCCCAAGCCACGTCTCGAGAATTCCTTCGAAAGCGGGATCCGTTGAAACCCAGTGGCCGCAGTCGAGTCCGAAGACCGAGCCTCCACCACCCTCGACGTAGTCGATCCATTCCGGCGAGTGGAACGGAAAGGGTTTTCTTTTCCCGTACACGAAGAGCACCGGCCCTTGTGGCCAGTCGCCCTTCGTCTGCGGCATCCCGCGCCCACGGGGCAGATCCCGCCAGGCATTGCGATACGGGTAGTTCATGCCGGAGTGGATCTGCGCGAGCGGCATCGGCGCACCGAGGGCTCGAGCCAACGTGCGCGTCATCCAATCCCCGATCGGGCCCCCGAGCAGGAAGGCGGTGATCAACCAGCCCTGGTAGGCGAGGACTCCGAGAATCGCGAGCGGCCCAGCTTCCACGTGCGGCGCGATGTCGAGCGCGGCGAAGCCTCCGATGAGATCGCGGCGTTCGGCGAAGAGGCGGTAGGCCCAGTAGCAACCCCAATCGTGGGCGATCAGCGTGACCTTCTTTCCGGGACAAACCTCGCCGATCATCTGGGCGAGCGCTGCGACGATCTCGTCGGTGTCGTGACCCCAACGCGCAGTTCGTCGACCATCGAAGTTGGGCATCGTCGTCCGCACGCAGCGGTAGCGATCGGACAGCGCGGCGACCTGGGGCTCCCACAGCGTCGCGTCGTCCGGCCAGCCCTGGAGGAAGACGAGGGTTTCGGCCTCTTCGGGCCCCTGGACAATCGGGCTCAGACGCAAGCTCATTCCGGCAGTATCGGGGATGGGGGGCCAGCGGCGCAAAGACTCCTCTCCTGTGGCTCCTGGCGCACACGACGCTGTGATTGGATCCCGGGATGAGCGAGCAGAACCGAGATGCAGACGTATCAGGGCTCCTGCCATTGACGGCGCGTTCGATTCGAGGTGGACCTCGACCGCCTGCGCTCCTGCGACTGCTCCATTTGCAGCCGGAGGGGCGCTCTCATCCACCGGGTCGAGGCGAGTCAGCTTCGGATCTCGACGCCTCTCGACGACCTAACTCTGCACCAGTGGCACACCCGCACCGCGGAGGACTACTTCTACCCCACGTGCGGGATCCTGCCGTTTAGGCGCCTCCGGGTACCGGGCCCCGACCGAGGCCGCCGACGGGACCCCGGAGTTCTCCGGCTGGAGCGTAAACATCCGGTGCCTCGAAGGCGTCGATCTCGCGGCGATCCCGGTCGTGCGCGTCTAGGGAAGCCGGCTTCCCTAGAGCGCCGGTCTCGATCGGCCACGTGCGCTTCGACCACCTCATTCGATAAGGAATCGAATGCAATTGCCGGTGAAAGGCCAGCCGCTCCACACGCGTTCGCTGACGATGTCCGTGTCCGTCGACGAGAGCGGGCGATGGCGCGCGCGAGGCAACGTGATCGACGTCCGCAAGACGGGGTTCGCGGCCATGCCCACGAGCCTCCAGCCTGCGGGGCTCATCCACTCGATGTCGATCGAACTCCAGATCCATCCGGACACGCTCTGCATCGAGCGCGTCGAGAGCCAACAGTCCGTGGTGGCGGTCGAGCCCTCTTCCCGCAGCGGAGGGGAATGCTGCCGTGATCCTGCCGACAACTTGAAGGCGCTCGAGGGCGAGCACCTTGGGCCCGTCTTCTCGAAGAAGCTCTCACTCACTTTCGGTGGACCGCGCGGGTGCTCTCACCTGCTGGCGCTCTTCTTCTTCATGGCGGCGGCCGTACCGCGCGCGCAAGAGTTCGAGCGCGAACGGGCCGCCACACGCGGCTCGGAGCGTGCCCCCGGCGAGTGCCTCTTTCAGCGCAGCCTCTCGCTGGACGGACTCGAAAACCATGACGGGAACGTCGAGCTCTCGGTTCAAGTCGGTGACTACCACCTGCTGCCCGAGAGAATGACCGAGGGAACGATGGAGCGACTCGAACGCGAGCACGACATTCGTCTCTTCGCGCACGTCGACGCGAGCGATCAGACTCTCAGCGACTTGCGCGCCGTCGAGCGAGAACGAGACTACGCATCCCTCGCGACCGCGGAGTGGCGCGACCGACCGGAATGGGGCCGGGAACTGGTTGGATCTCCGCTACTTTCCGGGTTCGCCGCTCGCGTGATGCAGAGCTGTGGCCCGCACCCCCACCAACGCTTGCTCTTGGACGCTCTTCTGCAGCTCGCACCGGGCCACTACCAGGTCCTCGCCGCGTTCGCGGATCAGTGGGCGGCGGGCGGAACGGTCTCCGGCGGTGGCAGCGGGATGGCGGCGAACTGCTACATGTGGCGCCCCGACGGCACACTCGGCCCCCCCTAGACGCGGGCACTCGGTCTGGTCAGACCTCGCGGCCGTCATACTCTGCATGGCCGCCAGCCGGACCGTGGACATCCTCTCCGACGGCCCGGTAAATGCGATGTTGTTCGTCTACCTCGCCGTCGAGATCGTCGTGATGAGCCTCGCGCTGTTGGGGCTGCGCACAGCGCCGGCCGCAACCGCCGCTTAGGCACGCGCGGGACTCGATCGAGTCCGATCGGACAGACAGGTGTTGTTCGAGGCACCGCGGGCGTTCTAGGATCGACACGGCGTGGGGCTCAACCAGGGATTCCGATACCACGAGAGAGCCGGGCGCACGGACGCACCGCGCACTCTTCTCGACCACCTATCCCAGGTGCATCGACACTCCTCGCGGGACGAGTGGGAGCAGCGCATCTTTAGCGGGGAGGTCCAACTCCGAGACCGGACCGGCCGCCCCCTCGACGAGGTACGAGAAGGCGACGAGATCACCTGGGACCGCCCGCCGTGGGAAGAGTCCGACGTCCCCCGATGTTGCGCGCTTCTCTACCGCGACGCGGACCTCCTCGTCGTCGCCAAACCCCGCGGGCTTCCAACCGTGCCGGCCGGCGGTTTCCTCGAGAACACCCTGCTCGCCGTGGTCCGCCAACGGGAACCAACCGCGACGCCGATGCATCGACTGGGCCGTGGCACATCGGGCTTGGTCGTCTTCGGGCGCACCAAAGCCGCGCGCTCTGCGCTGGCTCGCTCGTGGCGGGACGGTACCGTGCAACGCACCTACCGTGGACTCGTCGAGGGCACGCCATCGCAAGCGGTCTTCACGATCGAAACACCCATCGGCTTGGTCGCACACACACGCCTCGGAACGGTCCACGGCGCGTCGGACGAGATTGGCGCGCGGGCCGCCCGAACCGACGTTCGCGTACTCCGCGTCGGTCCGGAGGGCACGGTCGTGGAGATCGACATCGAGACCGGACGGCCGGATCAGATCCGCATCCACCTCGCGTCGGCTAACCACCCGCTCGTCGGCGATCCGCTTTACGGCCCCGGGGGGATTCCGCACCCGGGATCCGAAGCCCTTCCCGGGGAGGGTGGCTATTGGCTTCACGCCGCACGCCTCGCGTTCCCCCACCCGGCCTCTCGCGCGCAGGTCGTCGTCGAATGCGCTCCGCCCGCATGCCTCCGCTAGTGCACCCGCAGCGCACTGGTCTCGGTCGCCAGCCCGCTTCGACGCCGAGCCGAAGCCCGGAGGTCAGGTGCCCGTCGTGGCGAGCGCTTCGAGAATGTCGTCGGGGCGTGGGCCAACCCGCCGACTCCCCTTTCGGCCGCGAGCGCTCCCGACATCAAGGCCAAGCTCCCAGAGGGCCATAGTGCCAGCGCGAAGTCGTTCAGGGCGCACCTCGACGGCTCCGATTTCCTTCCGCACCTGACCGGCAAGGCCGACAAAGGCCCCCGCAGGGAGTCGTGCGACAGACCCACGATCCCGCTCTCATTGAAAATGGGATTGTTGAGCTGCGCATCGGTCGAAACGATCATCCGGAACGAGGCAGAACTAATTGTAGTCCGCGATAATTAGTTGCCGAACCGCTGTTCAGGCGCGGCGTCCGCACGGAGATTCCGACCCTCAGAAGATGGAGAACCGAGGGCCTCGCGGCTGCGGAATCTTCTGGTCCTCGGGGAGCATGCAGAGTCGATCCATCCGTGTGGTGCTGCCGTCGGCGTACTCCCAGATCAGCTGGTCGCCCTCGAGGTAACGCTGGACCACGACGGGGCCCCAGCCGAACACGTGGAAATCCAGAACCCCGTCGTTCCAGATCATGCTGGCCGATGTCCGCCCGCAGTATTGTTCACCGCCGATCGTGAACAACACCGACCCCTGGGTGTCATTGGTGGTCTCGCCGAGCGTGCTGTTGGGGCCGGCGTCGTGAATGATGCCTGCAGAGGTAACCACCGTACGCCGACCGCATTGTTCCACGCGTTCGACGTGACCGACATGCCCACCCTCGACGCCGATCCACAGACCACGAATATCCGCGGCGCCGTCCACGAGCGGCTCGGTACATTTCGCCAAGATCGGCAGAGGAAAGTGGCTGTAGCCGCAACCCGGCGTGTTGCCCTTCGGAATGTCCGCCGCCGTTTTCCCGCTGCCATCGAGCTCGCGCAACTCACAGTAGTCGACCGTGCTGCCATCGCCCGCGAGTGTCGCCGGATCCGTCGTCAGCGGCGGACGCGCGGAGAGATACAACTGCCAGAATGCCGCGAGGAACAAGACAACGACGGCAACGACGACCCGAAGGAACCATTTCTTCACGAGACGCAACTCGGATTCGATCTCAGGGCTCGTCGATCCACATGCCGTGGAAGCCGGCCGGAACGCGCACGGGGATCTCCACGGTCGCCACTTTCTCCATGGCCTCGGCATCGTAGATGGCCAGATGACTGCGATTCGATCTCGCGTCGTGGCCGAAGCCCACGAGGTAGCCGTGATCCTCGGCGCTCCCGTCCGCGGCCGGCACGAAGTAGACCTCGTCGCTCGCGTGTCCGGCGGGCAGATCCAGTCGTTGCGACGAGCCTCGCTCCAGATCGTACTTGATCAGGCCATTCACACCGCGGAGTACGCCTTCCGGGGTATCGACTCCGAAGTGAGCGGCGTAGCCGTATCGGTTCTTTCGGCCCAGTAGACTGCGGTCGAACTGAGGGAAGTCACAGATCTGTTCATCGAGCTGCTCTTCGCGCACAGTCCCCGCCGCGGGGTCGATCGTGTAGCGCCACAGATTACCGGTCTGCCAATTCGAGGGACCGCCCCGCCAGAGCTCGGGCATCCGTGCCACCTCCAACACGACCTTTCCGTCCTCGGTGTCGTGGGCGTTCATCGTGTGGACGATCATGCACTGGTCGATCTCCACCCACACGACGTCCGCGTTACCACCGTTACGGGGCATGACGCCGAGTCGACTCGGGTGCTCATCATCCCAAGCGAGCGGGAATCCGGACGTGAGCAGGTCGAAGTCGAAACCGATCGGTACATCGATGAAAACAACGTGATTTTCGCTCACGGCGAAGTCATGCATCATGCTGAAGGCGGGCAGGTCGATCTTCTCACTGCGAACGAGAACGCCGGCGGCGTTCACCTGATGGTAGGTGAGAAAGTCGCTGAAACCGTACCCGAAGAAGAGCATCTCGCCCGTGCGCGGGTCGACCTTGGGATGGGCGGTCATGGCCGTCGTGAGCTTGCCGTCGTAGTCGTACCACCCGCGCGTCCCGAGCTCTCGATCGATCTCGTACGGCAGGCCCGTCTCGGCCACGGCCAGCACTCGACCGTCGTGCACCGCGATCGCGGTGTTCGCCTGATGAGCCGTACGCGAAGGCGGCCCGAGGCCGCCCTGCGGCGGGTCCGTCAGCAACTCGGTCTGGATGTAGCGATTCCGGTACCACTCGGCGGCACCATCGCGGATGCGGACACCGTGCAGCATTCCGTGACCGAAGAACCAGTGGGCGCTCTCTCCCGTGACCGGGTTGGGACCATTGCGCATGTAGACGCCATTAAGCTCGGGCGGAATCGACCCCACCACCTTCAGGTCAAGCACGTCGCGCTCCGCGTCGACCGGCGCGTAGTTTCCGTTCAGCCACCACGTCGCCGGATCTCCAACCGGGATCTCGGGGTCGACCACGCCGGGACGTTCCGCTCCCGAAGCGTCGAAGGGTGCATCGACATCCGAGCAAGCGGCGAGCAGGCCGCTGCCCGCAAGAGCCGCCGCACCGGCGCCCGCGTAGTGTAGGGCCTCACGCCTCGAGTAGTTCTTCTTCATCGCAGTTCCTGCCGGTACCATCGCATAGACCCTGCGCCTCCGCTAAAACGTTCATTCTGACTCCTCAACGTTCCTCCACGGATTCCACGCGTAGGTCCGAGTGTTTTCCCGCACGAAGACGCTAGCCGGCTCGCTCCCGATGAACACATCCCACGGTGTCGTGACCCGCTGAAGCTCGAACGCATCCCGCCCGGCGCGGACACCCTCCTCTTCCATCGTCTGCCCGTCGTAAAAAACCTTGTCGCAGCTCCCGTTCCGTCTGCAGACCCAATCACCCGCCTCGACGAAGTCGAGCGTTGGAAGTGCGCTCTCCGTTTCGCCGAGCCGGATGTCGGCCTCGAACACGAGCGCACCGGATTGTAGCCGAGTTCGCAGCCGATTCGATGACAGCGTGTGCTCGACGACGCTCGGCAACCGAAGAATCAGCTCCGGATCGGCGGCGACCTCCTCGGTGAGCAGATCGATGATCAGCGCATGAGGACGCCCGTCGTCTCCTTTCACGAAAACAGTCCACTCGGCACGAGTGCCGCTCGGCATTCCGTCCACGTCGTAGACACGAAGCGAGAGATAATAGTCGGCCTCGCCGTCACTCTCGAGAAGCCGCAGCGGTACGAGGCGGGTGTTCTCGGGCAACTCGAGGGCGTCCTCCAAGCCGCCGGGGTCGGTGATCACGAAGTTGAAGTACGCCGAGGGGACCGCCGTTCCGACCGTGAAGCCCGCGAGCGCGTCTCCTTCCCCCGCAACGGCAGCTTCCGCGATCCCGAGAACCGCGGCCGGGTAGAAGTTGTTCTTGAAGTCGACCAACGACTGCAGATGATCCGCGGTGACGTCGAGGTATTCGGCATCGAGGTTCCACCACGGCGAGATCACGATCTCGAGGGGATTGAGATAGACGTAGGAGTGCTTGGGGACCGGCTTGAGGTACATGCTCCAGTGGCTGTTATCGGAGATCTCGATCTCGGCCTCGGGAATCCGGACTCCCTCGCGGTTGTGCACCGTCGCGTTGTACAGAGTGCGATCCGCCACGCCGTTTCCCCAATGGATGAAGTCGTTCGCGGCCACGAACCGCCGTGCGAACGCGACGCGAGCTTCGGGATCCTGGGGCCAAACGACCCTGGAGGAAAAGTAGAGTCGCTCCGCACCCCCGTCTCGATCTTCGACCCCCACGTACGAGACGATGCCCCCATCCTCGAACTCGTGCGAAACCGGTTCCGGGGAAGTGAGGAGGTTGACGGAGTCCGCGGAAACGTTGGCGGCCGCCGCCTGCACGACGAGAAAACGCGGATGGCCGTTCTCGGGATCCTCGACGAAAACGGACCACTCAGCGCGCGCGCCGGCGACCAACCCTCCCGAGGAATTGTAGATGTTGAGCACGAGGAAGTACGTAGGCTCGTCGGTCTCGAGGATTCGCAGAGGAGCCAACACGAAGCCCTCGGGCAGCTCGCTCGCCTCGAACGCCGCGATCTCCGCCGGCCCCTTGAACTCGAAGTTGATAAAGATGGAGTTCGGATTCCCGCCGACGTCGAAGTTCATCCAGGGCACGTTGCCCCCGTCGGAGACGCTCTCGGCGTAGTCCACCGCATCCATTGCGTGGACGAGCTTCTTCAGAAGAACGCGCGATTCCAGAACCTCTGCCGGAGTCTTCTCTAGAGACGAGCTCGGGATCTCCACATCGACCGTGCCGCTCTCCCCTACGGTCAGAGGCGCCGTACCCGTGCCCGCGATCAACGCGTTGAATCGCGCGACGTACTCGGCGGCATTGTCGCTGTGAATGCGGACCCGACCCTCGAACGAATTCGCCCCGAACGTGAGCGCACCACTGACGACCTGCGCCTGTCTCAACGTGGCGGCACCCGGCCCCTGCGCATCGACTCGTCCGTAGAGGGCCGGCAATCCCGAGAGGAATGCGAACGGCTCGGCTCCGTCCAAGGCGAAGAGGAAGGGGCCGATCTCACCCGCGCCAACGCCCGGATCCTCTCCTTGAAGAGTATCGATCGCCGCGTGGAGAGCGGCTTCGCGGCCGACGAGGAGGCGACCATCGGGGAGAAGGCTGAGCTGCAGGTCCGACTCGCGGTCGGCGTAGATCGTGTGGCCCTCATACGGCGCGGCCTCTGAGAGTTCCGCCCTGTCGAACAGATCGCCAAGCCTTCGGACCTGCAGTTTTGCGACGAGGAGGAACCCGTCCTGCACATCCGTGGTCTGGGCGAGAAGGACCCTCTCCATCGTCGCGGCGATGTCCGCACCCAGAGTGAACTGCTTGATCGTCTGGAAGGGGGCATTGAGCGCCGCATCCGCGCCTTTGCCGTGAAGAAGACCCATGACGGCTTCGGCCGCATCCCCGGAGAAGAGCGCGTCAATCTCCAGTTCGAGAATGGCCCGAGTACTCTCGGGCAAAACGGTACGGAGCGGCGGCGGATCGCCGACCGGCGGACTCACTGCGCCCGAACCATCATCGCCGCATGCGCTCAGAAACAGGACCGGCAACAGCAAGAGAATCACAGAAAGGAGCCGCAGAGGTCCCATGGGTCGCGACCCTTTCAAGGAAGGAAACGAATGACTAGGGCCATCGGCCTAAAAAGCGCATGGACTCAGCCGATCCGAATTCTCCGGGGTAGATCGGCGGCCCGCGCGGTGTAGTCTCCTTCCATGCAAGAGCCCCTTCCCGGAATCTTCACGTGGGCAGCATTGTCCGAGCCACACGGGTACGACTTCAACGGCACCGTCGTCCTGCATCCCGAGGGAAACCTCTGCATCGACCCGGTCGAACCGAGCACAGACGTGCTCGACCAACTCGACCGACTCGGCATCTCCCGGATTCTCGTCACCAACCGCAACCACACGCGCGGTGCGAACGCGGTGCGAGATCGAACGGGAGCACGGCTCGCACTCCACCCGGCAGACGCGCCACATGCTCGTGAGCAGGGTGTGCCGCCGGACGACGAGTTGGCAATCGGGCAGCGCGTCGGGCCGTTTACCGTAGTACCCGTGCCCGGAAAATCTCCGGGCGAGATCGCCCTCCACGATCCGGACCGTCGGATCCTGGTCGTCGGCGACGTGCTCATCGGAAACCCGCCCGGTGGACTCTCCTTGCTCCCGGAGAAGGTCATGGACGACCCAGCCTTGCTTCGCAAAAGCGTCTCTAGCCTCCTTGAGATCGACTTCGACGTGGTGCTGGTGGGTGACGGCGTTTCGGTCCTCACCGGCGCCAAGGAGCGACTTCGCGAGTTGGTAGCGGGCTTCTAGGCGGCGGAGAACCCAGGGGCGACACGAGCACGGGCCCATGGGATCCGAGACCGAACACGACTCCTCGTCCGTTTCGGGGACGTCGCAGTTGATCGGATCGCGCGCCACTGCGCAGGTCTCGCACCCTCATGCTAGGGCCTTCTCGAACTACGGAGGCATGCAGTGAACTCGTACAGGATCAAAACCGCATTCATCGGACTCAAACGCTTGGCCACTCTGCCCGAAGAGGACAAGCAGGCATGTATCGACGCGTATAAGTTCTTCCAACGAATGCAGGCCGGCGAGAAGACCGAGACCGCAGACGAGACGAAGGCGGTCGCGGACTACTACAAAGTCCTGAACAACATGCTTTCGGTCTTCGACCTGGAGAAGCTCTACATCCCTCCACAGCTCGATGAGTCCGAGGGCTTGTACGGGAATCAGCTGCTGTGCGAGCAAGCCGTGCTGAAGGAGATGGAACTGAAGGACCCTGCGGGTTCTCACCTCCTGGACATGGGATGCGGGCGCGGACGAATCTCCCACTACTTCGCCACGATGACCGGCGGCCAGGTCTCCGGCTACAACATCGATCCGAATCAGATCGAAAATGCGATCGACTGGGCCGCGGAATGTGCGATGAGTGACCGGCTCCACTTCAAAGTCGGCAACCACCACAACCCGCTCGAGTACGAATCCGAGACCTTCGACGGATGCTTCTCCTTCCAGGCCGTTTGGCCGTTCTTCAAGAAGGACGAGTTGGATGCCCACGCGAGAGAGATGTACCGCGTGCTGAAACCCGGAACTCGGTACGCCTGCTCCGAGTATCTGCTGAGCCCTTACTTCGATTGGAACAACGAAGAGCACGCGGCCCTTCACCGATCGTTCCTGCCGACTCTCGCAGCGACGCAATCCATGTATCCGGCCGACGTGTGTGCCGCCCTGGAGAGGGCCGGATTCGAGATTCTCCTCTCGGCGCCGTCGAAGAGCGAAGCCTGGCCGCTCTGCGAGCAAAAGCGAGACTTGATCCTCATGGGTCGGAGAGCGGTTCGTGGTCTCCAGGCGATTCGCGTCTTGCCCCCGTGGGTCGAAGAGTCTCTCGATCTTCTTCAAACCGGCGGGCAGGCCTGGACGGACGCCGAGAAGGCCAAGATCGCGGATCTGAATTGGAGGATCGTCGCGGAGAAGCGGTAGTCGAAAAACCCACTTCCGGGCTTCAGTGGTCGAGGTATGTCGCTCATACCCACCCCTGGGTCCCTCGCTCGGTGCTCCGCGAGAGCTTCCGCGGAGACCGCGTTGCCGCTGATCGCACCGGGCGACCCCGACGGCAGCCGGCGATACCGCATTCGGGCTGATCTACGTCGCGTACTTACTCGGCTGGCAAAACGCGCACACCCCGCGCGTGTGGTACCCAGCCGGGATGCTCGAACAGAAGGTCGACCTACAGATCGGGGCCCTCATCGCGATTGCGGCCTCGTGGGTTCTGCTCCTCTACGCGGGATGTGCGACGGCCGATGAAGTACCCGGCGGAGAGATCGATCTCGACCTCACGCCCAACTTTCAGCTCGACGACGGGTCGGACCTGCACTCGCTCGCGGATGCCGCTACTCGAAACCTACTGACCCCGGTGCGAGGGCGAGGAGCACGCTTCGGCCCGCGCCAGAAGGACCGATACTGTCGTCTCAAGGGGTCCAACAGTGTCCAGTGGGCCGTGAACGATCTCTCGACGGGCGAGGTCCTTTCGCGGAGCCCCGGAGCCGACCGACTCTTTTTCGGGGCGTCCACCTCAAAGATCTTCGTTGCCGCCGCCTTCCTCGACAAACAGAAAGGCGAGCCCAACAAGGAGCAGCTGGGGCTCCTCGCTCGGATGATCGTGGTCTCCAACAACGGCGCGTGGCTCGCGCTTCAACGGCAGACCGGCAACGACGGCACGAACGACGGTGGCCGCGCCGCCGTGGACGCGTTCGTGAAACGCATGGGCTATCCGACGATCAAGGGCTTTCAAGGTTGGATGAAGCGGCCCGACGGCTCCCGCGTGCACGGCAACGAGCTGAACGCGATGGAGGTCGCACAGTTCCTGCGCGACACCTACCAGCGCAAGTACGAAGGCGCGGACGTGCTCTGGAAGATCATGCAAGCCACCAAGACGGGGGGCTCCAAACTCAACAAGTACACACCGAGCGACGTCTACATCAGCGGCAAGACGGGCACCTACAGCGGCCCGAACGAGAGCCCGCAGACGGTCAACCTACCGACCATCAAGTCCCGAAACCACGCTGCCGCCGTGAGCATCGACGGCCGGATGTACGGGCTCGTTGTTCTGACGAACACGGGCGACAACGAGGACGTCGCCGTCCTCGGGGGCGGGCTCCAGCGAGAGTACCTCGGGGTGACACCGAAGGTGTCGTGCCCCTGAGGCTCTTCGACAGCCTGCTAGGGAACCAGGACCGCGCGCCCCGTGATCCGACCGTGTTCGAGTTCATCGAGCACCGAGTTCACATCGTCGAGGCCGTAGCGCTTCGCGTCGACCCGAATCCGCTGCTGCTGCGCCAGGTGGAGCAACTCGGCCAACTCGTTGTGCGAACCCCAGTAGCTCGTCGTCAGCACGCCTTCCGCCCGCAAGCTGAAGAAGGAGAACGGAAGTGTGCCGCCTCCCAATCCCACGATGACGACGATTCCCTGGCGCGCGGAAACCGCGGCGCCGAGAGCCATCGTCGAATCGACCCCGACGAGATCAATGACGGCCTGCGCGCGCGCGGCTGAACCGGCTCCAGAAATTCTACGGCGCGTCGATGCGGTGCATTGCGCCCTGTCCGAAGACGCGCCCGAGGGCTCGACGTGTGCCTGCGTCGACGTCGGAAAAGCGAGCCTCGACGAGGGTCCGCTCCGAGTCGAGGAGCCACGGCCGCCCCGTGCACTTTGCTGCCGGCATCAGGATCCCGGAGTTCAGCAAGACGGAGAGAGGCGGAACCGCGACCAGCGTGTGAGCGACCCCATTCTCGTAAAGACCGAGAAGAACCGCCTGCACCCACGGCGAGTGACCGACTCCGAAAGCCCTTGCAAAATAAGGCCCGGGGGCCGGCGGGGGAGCATTTCGGGCCCCGCCACGAGGCGGGCCTCTAGAAAATGGCCGCCGGGAGTGCGATCCGGGGCGGTCACACTCCGAGCCCCCCGGGGAATAGACCACGAACCCTTGGTAGAGAGCGCCTAGAGGACACTTCGTTGTGATCGCTCCCCCATGGGCTACGTTAGTCGCGGTGACCCCTTCTACGGAAACGGACTTTCAGCGACAAAATCAGGCCAAGGCGGACTTTTCTCGCATCTACAACGCCCCAACGCCTCACGCCTATCTGAGCGAGATGGCTAATTTGGGCTACCAGATCGGCGAACAAGCCAAGCCCTACCTGAGTGCCGCGACCGAATTCCTCCGAGCGCGCAACGATTCGGAACAGCCGGTTCAAATGCTGGATCTGGGATGCTCATACGGGGTCGCCTCCGCACTCGTCAAATACGGGTGTAGTCTCGAAGAGCTGTTGGCCTTCTTCGACAACCGCGCACCCGAAGCGCGACCCGAGTGCGTTCAGTCAACCAAGCGTTGGCTCGAAGCCGTACCTCCCCAGCAGGACATGGGCGTCGTCGGCTTCGACTCGTCCGAGTCCGCGATCGCCTTCGGTCAGGCCACGGGCCTTCTCGATGCGGGAATCGCACACGACCTCGAGCAACCCGGCGTCTCAGCGACGCCGGCGGAACGCCAGATTGTCCGGAGTTCGAACCTTCTCGTGAGCACCGGCGCCGTCGGGTACATCACCGAGCGCACGTTCTCACAGGTCCTCGCCGAGCTTGGGAAGGATCACCCGGGCGAGTTCGGCCCCGCCGCGGTCCTTACCGTGTTGCGGATGTTCGACATCGAACCGATCGAACGCTGCTTTGCCAACGCAGGCCTGGAGTTCGCGCCGCTGCCCGGCGTCCTGCTGCCTCAGCGAGCCTTCGCCGATGAACAGGAAAAGAACGAGATCATCTCGATTCTGAGTGATCGGGACATCGACACCGAAGGCGCCGAGTCCGATGGAGTCCTCTTCGCGGAGGTTTGGCTGGCCGCTCCCCCGCAAGGCCTCGACGACTTCCGCCGATGCATGGCGAGAGTCGCCGCCCAGGACGACATCGAGCCTCTGTTGGCGACGCACTGCGAAGTCGCGATGGCCGGCTGCGCCTGATCAGTTTGCTCTCGCGCGCCGTCTACTCCCGCTTCGGATCCTACCGGGCCCGCAGCCGGGAGCCGGCCGCACGGGGTTGGATGTCCTCGAAGATATGCGCGAAGCCGGTCTTTGCGATCATCCACGTTCCGTCGATCTTCACGAACTCGTCCTGGTAGATCCCGGTGCCGTGCAAGACGGTCCCGGCGGGCACCCCGTCACTCGGTTTTGGACTGATCACGAAGAAGTTCGCGGATGGGCGGTAGGGGCCCACGGGGCACATCCACACCATGGCGCTCGATCTTCCCAAACAAGACGACATCTCACTCTCCTACTCGATGGCGTCGTGCTTCTGGATGACGAAGATGCCCTGGATGGGCGAGCTCGACTTTTTCCATGTCGACCGGTGGCCCTACGGCGACGCACGGCGTTCTGCCGCGAGCTCGTGCGCCGGCAGATCTACCTCAACGAATCGAACAAGATTCATCTCGCGAAGAACCCTTACTGGACGGGCCGGATCGAGTCTCTCATTGAGACCTTCCCCGATACAAAGTTCATCGTGAACATGCGCGACCCCCGAGCCACGATTCCGAGCCTACTCAAGCTCAACCGTGTTGCCTGGAAAGGACTCGGCTAGGACCAAGCAAGGCAGCAGCCGAGCCTCGAAATCCTCGCGGAGCAGTCGTGGTACAACTACCGGCATCCGCGAGCACCTCGGCGACCCTTTCGATCGCTTCGGCTGGGACGACGACGGAAAAGCCAAACCGATCCGGTAAGACTCAGATCCAGTAGGGAGGAATCGAGGCTCATGGCGACGGAGAACGAGAAGCAACTGAACGAGGTCCGCGACGATCTCAGGTCGGCGTTCGACGATTTGATCGGCGAGCTTCAGGCCGCCCGCGACACGATCGACGATCCGCAGTACTTCCCGCCCTCGCCTTCATCGCGCGTCCTGGCCGAGGGATATCGCTACCTCGCGGGTTTCGTCCACCATGGCATCGAGCGCGCCTTCCACGAGGACCCGGACTTCCCCGCCTTTCGCAACGCGTTGTCGATCTTCAACAAGTCGACGATCGAGAACGCCGATGCGATCTATTTCTACGCGCCGATCGACGGCCGGAAGAACTACCGCGTAACGGGACAGGTCGCGGATTCCCGTCACTGGCGGGGCGAGCCGCGGCTCCCGAACGGGGCGGCCGCTCCCCAGTATCTGATCTTCGAGGTCGCCACCGGACCGATGGCCGGAGACAGCGGGTCACTGACCGAGCTCACGCCGGGCTTCCGAACCGGCTTCGGAACGATCGACTCCTCGGCACTCGGCATCGATGACCACGGCCGCTTCGAAATTCTCCTGGGACCCGACAAGCCCGCAAGCTACGACGGCAACTTCATCTGCACCAAGCGGGACCCGAGCCGCCGGAATCCTGAAGCCGGCGACCGGTACGCCGAGTACATCAGCGGACGCCAGCTCTTTTACGACTGGGCGAACGAGGAGCCGGTAGCACTCTCGATCGAATGCCTCGACACGGCAGGCTCGCATCCGGCGGCTCTCACCCCGGAGCGCGCAGCCGCGAATCTCCGACGAATGGGCGGCATCATCCGCGGCCAGATGCGTTTCTGGCTCGAGTTCTACGACGTCATCCTCAACTGCAATGGCACGCACGAGCACGATGGACGTCCCTACTTCATGCCCGTCAATTCCTACAACCAGCCGAACGCCGCATCGAGCGAGACCGGCGGTGGCATGAGCACCAACATCTACGCCGGCGGAATCTACGAGCTCGCCGAGGACGAGGCGTTCTACATCGAAGCAACGTTCACCGGGCAGCCGGTATACACGAGCATGCATCTCGGCAACATGTGGGGCGAATCACCCGACTACGCGAACCATCAGAGCAGCCTCAACCACCATCAAACGTACATGGGACCCGACGGCGTCCAGCGGTGGGTCGTCGCGCATCGCGATCCCGGCGTCCAGAACTGGATCGACACCACGGGACTCCCGCGCGGGTACCTCTCGCACCGCTGGGCGTACTCGAGGCAACCGGACAAGGCCGATTGGCCGAAGATCACGGGACGGAAGATTCGCTTCGACGAGATCGCGAGCGCGTTCCCGAACGACCAGCCACGCGTGAGCCCGCAGGAACGCCGCGAAGCGATCCGCATCCGCCAGCGTCACGTCCAGCGACGGTATCGCGTCTTCTAGACCCCAAACTCCCGGAAGGAGAATCACCGTGATCCTCGGTGTCCACCACCCCGCCCTGGCCGTTCCCAACATCAAACAGGCGCTCGACTTCTATTGCGGCGTCGTTGGCTTCAAAGTCGTCATGGACGTCGATCTTCCTTCCGGCTTCGAGGCGATGAGCACAGCCCTCGGCCTCGCGGACGGGGGATGCGCGATACGGATGCTCCGCAAGGGAGGCTCCTGTCTCGAGCTCTTCGAGTTCAAGGAGAGCCAAGCCGGAGACCCGGCACGCCCGGTGAATCGGGAGGGCCTCACGCACTTCGCCCTGGCGACCGACGACTTCCAGGCCGACTATGACCACCTCACGTCTAACGGAGTGAAGTGGAATGCAGAACCGTTCGGGCAACCGCCCCTGCGCTTCGCGTACGGTCGCGATCCGTTTGGCAACGTATTCGAGCTGCTCGAGCAGCGGACGGAGGGGCCGACCTCTCTCCGCTTTGAGGACTGACCGCGCGATGCGTCGCAGACGAAAGCGGCTCGATCGATCCAAAGACAAGGGGAGGTCCGAGGTTCATGGCTAGCGAAGAATTCAACGCGGTGATGAAGATCATCCCCGCGAGCAACGTCGATCACGAAGATCCGATCGACATCGTCCGCAAGAAGATGCACGCGATTCACCCGAACTCGGCAAGTCCGGAGACTCATGTCGAACCGGTTGACCTCGACGGCATCGATGCCAAGTGGATTGCGACCCCCGGAAACGAAGCCAGCGACCGGGTCGTCCTCCACGTTCACGGCGGCGCCTTCGTATCCACCGTGATCGACCACTACCTCCAGTACGGGGAGCACTTGTCCCGTCACATCGAAGCAAGAGTCGTGTGCTTCCAATGGACCTGGGCGGACGAAGCACCCTACCCGCGTGCGGTGGAGGATACCGTGCGCGCGTACCGCGCCCTGCTCTCTCGAGGCACACCCCCCGAGCGGATCGCGATCGTCGGAGACTCGTGCGGCGGCGGCATTGCGCTCGCGGCGCTGGGCGCCCTGCGCGACGCCGGTGTGCCACTCCCCGCCTGTCTCGTTGGCCTCACACCCTGGCTGGATGCAGAACAGACCGGCGACGCCGCGATGAGTCCACGCGGGCTCGACCCGTTCGTCACGGCCGACTGGGTCCGTGCCCGCTTCCGCGACTACGCGGGCGCAAGCGGCGATCTCCGCGACCCAGGCCTCTCCCCGCTCTACGCCGACCTGCGAGAGCTCCCGCCAATTTATCTGTGCATCGGGCAGATCGACACGACCGCGGACGACTCGACCCGCCTTGCGACCCGAGCCGCCAAGGAGGGCGGCTCCGTCATCGTCGACTCCGTCGAGGAGATGATCCACGGCTTCGTCGGGCTTTGCTGTGCGTTCCCCGAGGCGACGCAGGCGATGGAAAGAGTCGGCTACTGGATCAGACAACGAATTCCGTAGCCGGGCACGCAACGAGTGCTTCCAGTACGCGGTCGATGCCCTGCTCGGTGGCATCGTGGCGCGGCCGGACGCCACATCCGCCGACGAAGGCTCCACCAACCGAAGACAAAGGGGTACTCATGTTCGACCTGACTGGACGCTCTGCGCTCGTGACGGGCGCGGGGCAAGGGCTTGGGGCCGGCATCGCGCGACATCTTGCCGAGCAGGGTGCTCACGTGATCGTCAACGATCTCGTCGCATCCAAAGCTGCTTCAACCGTCGCCACGATCCAAGAACTGGGAGGAAACGCGGAGCCGCTCGCGTTCGACGTGACGCAACTCGAAGCCGTCGAGCAAGCCTTGGCCGCGCGGCCGCTCGACATCGTCATCAACAACGCAGGAAATGCCGGTGCGACCGTCATGCAGCCAACCCCGTTCCGTGACATGGACCCGAAGCAGTGGGCTGCCCCGATCGACGTGAACCTTCACGGCGTAATGAACGTCACACGCACCGTCTTGCCCGGCATGTGCGAGCGGCAGTTCGGCCGACTCATCACGATCTCCTCCGGCGCTGGCGTGATCGGCCTTCCCATCGGCGTTGCGCCCTACGGCGCGGCGAAGGGGGGCGCGATCTCGTTCATGCGCCACATGGCCATCGAGAACGCGAGTTTCGGCGTGACCGCGAACTCTCTCGCATTGGGCCTGATGGAGATGACCGACATCCACAACCCCGACCTCGTCACGAAGCTCGCGAAACAGGTTCCCTGTGGTCGTCTCGGAACCGGCGACGACGTCGGCCCAGCGTGCATTTGGCTGGCGTCCAACGAAGCGTCCTGGGTCACCGGACAGACGATTCACGTCTCCGGGGGATCCGTCACCACCTGAGCACGCACCGCGCCGCGGCGTCCCGCCGGTAGAACACCACCCGACCGACGCGAGGCCGCACCGGTGACGAGCGCAGCCCTGCTGTCGATCTCTCCCCTCTCGTCAAGGCTCCCAACGGGCGAGCGTTCGCACCTGGAGGCGTGTCGACGAATGCGACCCGAATGCCCCCATACTCGGCCTGGTAGGCGGCCACCGCGTCCTTAACCTCGTGCACGTGAGTCAGCTCCACTTGTACACGCCCAGCCATACCCAGCACGGCATCGGTGACCTTGCGACCCCGCCATCCCCGATACTCGGCTTTCTCGACACGCACCGTAAAGTCCCGGAAGGGGCCCCAGCCGAAGCACTCGACGCAATCAGTCGCACTCGCCGCGACGTCGTCGACGACGAAGCAGACCTGGGACGGATAGAGCCTAGGGAGTGCGGTCATGGAGCGATTCGCAGGCCGATTTCCGCGCGGAGTCAACATCGTTGACTCCGTACGAAATGCGATGGTACGCCGGCAGGGACAACGCAGGAGCTATCATCCTGAAGGGTAAGACGGTTCTGGCCTCGGGCGTCGGCCCCGGCCTCGGCAGTGAGATCGCCCGCCGCGTCGCGCGCGACGGCGGAAACCTCGCGGTCGGCGCACGAAGCGTTACCAACGAAGCAGGGAGCAAATCGAGATGGCAGATATTGCATTCGTAACCGGGGCGAGCCGAGGAATCGGGCGGGCGGCCAGTATCGCGCTCGCGGAAAAGGGATTCGACGTGGTTCTCGCGGCCCGCACGATGCGCGAAGGCGATGGTCGCGCTCGCGGCTCGAGCGTGAATGACGAACGCGAGGTGCCCGTGGAGGGCAGCCTCGAAGAGACCGCCGATCGCGTTCGCGCCCTCGGAAGCCGGGCGCTTCCCCTGCGGCTCGATCTTCTCGACGCCGAATCGATAGACGCGGCCGCCGACGCCGCGATCGCCGAGTGGGGCCGCGTCGATCTGCTGCTCAACAACGCGATCTACCAGGGTCCCGGGCGCATGGACCGCCTCCTCGACCTGCCTTTGGAAACCGTGAAGACCATTTTCCACGCAAACGTGGTCAGTCAGATCCAGCTGACCACGCGGCTTCTGCCCGGGATGATCGAGCACGGCGGCGGAACGATCATCAACATGACGTCGGGCTCGGGACAGATGGATCCCCCAGGCCCCGTTGGACAGGGCGGTTGGGGATTCGCGTACGCCGCATCGAAAGCCGCGTTCCACAGGATGGCTGGTATCCTACACGTGGAGCACCGCGACGACGGCATTCGCGCCTTCAACGTCGACCCCGGCTATACGCCGACGGCGGCGATGCGCGCACTGCGTGGCGCGTCGAATGATTTAGACGACCACTTCCGTGGGGCACCACCCGACGTCGCGGGCCGCGTCATCGGATGGCTCGCGACGGACGCGGGCGCGGCCGAATGGGAAGGCAAGGCCGTGAACGCGCAGAGGCTGTGCCGCAAGCTGAAACTGCTCCCGGGGTGGCCCGCAGAACGGCCCGACTCGTAAATGATGCTTCCGGACGACAGACGGGCGCACGCAAACGGAAGCGATCAACCGTGACGGGCGACGGCTACCTCCTCCTCGCTTACACGCGCTGCAACGCTGCGAAGCGCCTGACGGAGTGGGCGGAGTGGTACGACCGGACCCACCTACCCGCGATGCTCGGGGCCGGGGCCGACGCGATCACGCGATTCGAGCTCACACAGCAGCCGGTTCCAGGCATGCCTTCGATCGGCTTCTCTCATATCGCCGTCTACGAGTTCCGAGGCGCCGGGGCGGAAGATCGCCTCGAAGAGATGCGGGCGCGGGGGCGCCGCCTTCGTGATCAGCGCCAGGTGCATCCCAATCACTGCCTGATCAACGTGGACATCCTGAAGGCGCACGGCGCGCTCGGAACGAAATCACTTCCGTCGGCAGATCTCGAAGGACACATCTTCGCGTACGTGATGCCGAACCAGTCTCATCGCGAAGACGAGTGGGACTCCTGGTACGACTCCGTCCATCTGCCGGACATGATGCAGTCTCAGGCGTTTCGCGCCGGCAGCCGTTGGCGTCGAAGCGTTCCTGCACCCTACGGCGCCAACGACCTCACGCTTTACGACGTTGCGGGGATGTCGATCGAAGCGGCGGTCGAACGTTCAGCCGGCATCATGCCGTCCCTCACGGAACGAGGGCGGAAGCTCGACTGCCACGTCGGTGCGATGACGTTCACCGTCCGCTCGAGCGGGCAGTACGGCGGGGCCGGACTGAAGTAAGACGCCGGGGGCCCCGAGAGGCCCCCCGGCTTCGTTACTCCGTGATGCCGAAGCGCTCGAGCCCGTAACAGGTAATCGCGTTCGTGCGCAGAACCTTCCGGCACTCCTCGGCATCCATCCCTGCCTTGGAAAAGAGATCCTGAGCGACGTTCCTCGACTCGGGGAACGTCCCGTCCGAGTGCGGATAGTCGGTCTCGAAGAGAATCGCTTCGATGCCAATCTCGTCCCGGTTTTTGAGACCCGTCAGGTCGTCGAAGATGCACGACCACACCCGCCCCTTTGCCTGCTCGCTCGGTGCGACCGGGAAGTCGACGCCGCCGACGCCGTCGCGCCAGACGCTGTCCATCCGCTCGAGTTGGAACGGAACCCAGCCGGCCTGACTTTCCGCGTACGAGATCTTCAGCTTCGGGAAACGCGTCAGAGTGCAGGAGAAGATCCAGTCGGCGAGCGAGGCCTGGGCGTTCTGCGCGTAGAGACACATGCTGGTCGCAAGCGGTGCGTCCGGCGAAGTCGTCGGCATCGAAGACGACGAACCGATGTGCATCGACACGGTGGTCTCCGTCTCCTGGCAGGCCTCCCAGAGCACGTCCCACTGTCCGGTGTAGAGACTCGGGAAGCCGAGCTTCGACGGGTTCTCGCTAAAGGCGATCGCGTGGCTCCCCTTCGCCGCGCAGCGGCGCACTTCATCGGCTGCGAGCTGCGTATCCCAGAGCGGAACCAGCGTCAGCGGGATGAGCCGCCCCTTCGCCGGGCCGCCACACCAATCGTCGATCATCCAATCGTTGTAGATCTGAAGGCATCGCAGACCGAGCTCTTTGTCGTCGCGCTCGGCGAAGCCCTGGCCAGCAAACCGGGGGAAGATGTTCGGGAAGCAGATCGCCGCTTCGACGTGATTGAGCGTCATGTCCTCGAGCCGCGCGTCGCGGTCGTAGGTTCCACGGCGCAGATCCTCGTAGACGGCGGGAACGTTGCGCTGCTCTTTGCGGGGGATACCGGCGGGAGCGTGAAGAAGACCCGTGGGCGTCGCCAGATCCTCAAAGAGCCATACGTCGCACCAGTCGCCATCCTCAGCGTTGCGATGAACCCCGTAGTGGCCACCGACGAACTCGAGCTTGACCTTCTCGCGGACAACTCGCGGCCCGCGTTCCCGCATGCTCGGCGGCAGCTGTTCTTGCCACAGCGTCTTCGGCTCCATCACGTGGTCGTCGACCGAGATGATGGCCGGGAGGTCCTTCGCTTCGGGTGTCACAGTGCTCATGTCTTTAACTCCTCAAATCTTGTGAATCAGTCGGAACCGGGACTCACGACATTGCCCGGATAGCCACAGCCTTCGACGAGCGCTCCATCGATGACGATCGGAACCCCGTTCACGATGGTGGCGTAGACGCCTTCCGGTCGGCTCGACCAACGTCCCACTCCGTTGGGAAAATCGTGTACGAACTCTTTCTTCCCGGGACCGATCGTGTCCGGGTCGAAGATCATGATGTCGGCCGCGTAGCCCGGCAGCAGCATCCCGCGCCCCTGGAGGCCGAGCAGCGCCGCAGGCTGTTGCGTGAGCTGGCGTATCGCCTCTTCAAGCTCCCACTTGCCCCACTCCCGCACCCAGTATCGCAGGAAGTACGAGCTAAACTCCGCTCCGTCGTCACGACCGAGATGCGCGCCACCATCCGACGTGCCGATGACCATGTTCGGGTGTTGGGAGGCGACGAGAGTCCCGTCTTTCCACTCCTCGGTCTCGGTGCGCCAGATGAACTCGACGGCGAGGTCTTCGGAGAGCGCGATATCGACCATCAGATCCATCGGGGCGACGCCTCGCTCGCTTGCGATCACGCGGAGCGGCCGGCCGATCAGTTCCTGGTTCTCCGGCTTCGTCGCGGCATACACCTCGAGCGCGTCGAAGTGCGGCGGCGGAAGCGTCGAGCCCTTCGCCGGGTCCGTGTTCGGGCTCTCCACCGAGTCTCGGATCTCGTCGCGATAGCTCTCATCGCGAAGCAGGGTGGCGCGTGCCTCGACGGTCGCTGCTTCGACGAAGAGTCGCGCGAACGCGGGGCAGCCATCGTAGAGGCCCGTGCCTTCGGCGATCGTGAAACGCCGATTGAAGGGGCGCGCCATCAGCATCGAGTAGACACCCGCACCCTGACCTCGAGCGCGCTCGAGGTACGCACGTGAATGCTCCCAGGTCGCGGTGGGCGCATCGACCTTGTTCCGGGCGCCGAGCCCCTGAATGATGATCGGCAGGCGACTGCCGAGCGCGAGGTCGATCAGGTAGTCGCCGTCCGCCTCGTCGAGACCGCCGATCGAGCTGTACGGGAGATACGAGATGGAGCCGCGGTTGCTGAGGCCGACCTCTTTCACGAGCGCCTCGAGCTCCTCCTTCGAGGCGAGCCGACTCGGCACGGGGCGATCTGCAGCATCGAGATGCGTCGGTGCATGGGTCGAGGAAAGTCCGGCCGCGCCGGCCTCCATCGCCTCACCCACGATCACGCGCATGGACTCGATCTCTTCCGGCGTCGCTTCGCGCTGATTGCTGTCCTCACCCATCACCCAGCGGCGAATGTTGCAGTGTCCTACGTAGAAGGCCGCATTGATCCCGAGCTGACCTTCTCGACTCTTGAGGAACTCGGGAAAGCTCTCAAAGGTCCACGGAATGCCGTCGAGCGCATCCGGCGCCATGTCTTCGACGCGCGTGAAGATTTGCGCGAGAAAGGCTCGGTCCTGCTCCTTCACTGGCGCGATCGAAAACCCGCAGTTGCCCGCGAGAACTGTCGTCACACCGTGGTAGCAGGACGACGTTCCGTAGGGATCGAACGTGAGCTGCGGGTCGTAGTGCGTATGCGGGTCGATGATGCCCGGAGCGACGACGCGACCTTCGACGTCCAGCACCTTCTCGGCGAGAGACTCTTCGAAGTGTCCCACTCCGACGATCTTGCCGTCGCGAATCGCGACGTCGGCCCGCCGGCGCGGAAGCCCGGTTCCATCGACCACGAGGCCGTTTGTGATGAGCAAATCGTATTTCATTCGGCTTCCATTCTGTCAGCACTCTCCCGATCGGGTCGCGCCGCACGTAAGGCGGCGCGCACCTCAGCCAAACTCGTCTCGGCGGGCGAAGGAACCGGCGCTCCGGCATCCGGCGCCTCGAAGATCGCGGAGAGCAGTTCCAGCGCGAAGTCGATCTGTTGGATCTCGTCGTCTGAGAGCGGCGACAGCACCCGCTCCGCGCTGTCGCTGTAGTCGGCGAACGCTTTGCGCTCCGTCGCGGCGCCCTTCGGCGTGAGCCGGATGCGTGCGCGACGACCATCTTCGAGATCGTTCGTGCGCTGCACGAGCCCGCGCCGTTCCAAGCGATCGATCATCTTCGTGAGGCCGCCCGGCGTGCAGCCCAGTGCGTTGTAGAGGTCTTCGGGTTGGAGCTGACGCGGACGTCCGGCGCGTCGTAGAGCTCCGAGGATGCTGTAGTCACTCGGCGAAAGGCCGTGCGGTGCGAGCACGTTCTTCTGAAACACGGGCACCAGATGCGACAGCCGCGAGAGGCGCAGCAACGGCTGCACCCGTTCGAAGTTCCGATCCGGGTGCTCCGCCTTCCAGTATTCTCCGATTTCGCGAAGGGACTTCATTGCTCGAAAGGGAGTATGGTATTTTCCATGGAAATTATCAAGGAAAATATTTTTCCCCAATGTATTCAATAGGTTATTTAGATACATGGCCTGAGCGGCGCGAAGTAGATCCCGGCGTCGTTTGAGCCGGGGGAAGAGGTGCCGATGGCCAAAGGGCATGAGGGGGAGACGACGAATGGACACGAATCACTCTTGGGCGCCGTCCAACTGACAGAAGCCATCGCACGAGCGCCGATGCGCGCGCTGGCCTACTCCGAACCAGACGGACAAACCCAGGTCGCGTACAACGCCTTCGACGTCGTCCTCGGTAGACGTAGGCTCGCAGAGAGCCAGGCCGGCGAGAAGTACGACGCGATTCTTCGCGAGGTCACAAAAGCGGTCGGCGTTCCCGTGCGCGCCACGGCGCTTCCCGTGCGAGACGACGACGACTTGATCGTCAACGATGCCGTGGGGAGCGTCCCCGAGTTGGGGCTGGACCAGTTCTGCCAGAAGGTCGTGGCGGGAGTGCACACGGCGCACAACGACATCGAGTGGTAAAGCGAGCGCCGAGGAAGCTCTCTATCCATCCCGAGACGGAAGGTCCGTCTCGGTCTCGGCCGAACCATCCGAGGCGCCGCGCAGCCGTAGCTGGCTGTTCAAACATCGGGTCGAAGGGGCACGCCTGGCGACGGGAGGAGCCCTTCAGCAGCCTGCGGGACCGGATCGGACACGTCGAACCAAAGGGCGAACGGTACGAGCTAGGCGATCTGCCGAGCCGCTTCCCGCAACCGACTCGGCAGATCGGGGAACGCCGTGAGCACGCGGGTCCAGTTCGGGATCGCCGCCCCCCCCGAAGGATCCTCCTGGAAAGCATCGCCAGCCGTCTGAATCTGCCGGGCGAAGCCTTCGACCGCTCGCTCTTCGTACTGACGGTCGTAGGCCAATCCGTTGACCAGGGCATCGGCGTGATATTGTCGAACGATGTCCTGGGCGACGCGGAGGTAGGCCGCACGTAGCGTCGAAACGTGTCCGGCGTCGATCACCGTTCCCCGGGTCGCAAGCGTGCGGAAGAGCGTACTCAGGATCTCGGTGGCCATCTTCATCAGGCCCCGATCCGGGTCATCCAGAGAGAGGTCCTGGTGCTTGTGCTCGTATCGAACACACAGATCGACCTGGCACACCCGCTTGGCCGAAGTGTTTCGATACACCTCGGCCAGTGCCCCGATCTCCAACCCCCAATCACTCGGAACCCGGTTGGACCGCGCAAGCGCCGACGTGATCGCGAACTCGCCCGACAGCGGATACCGGAAGCTGCTGAGGAAGAGCAGGAACGGGTCACGCCCCAAGAGCGCGATCAAGCTCTGCAGAAGGGGCGACACGAGGAGGCGCGTGACACGGCCATGCATTCGATCCGTCGAGCGATGGTAGAAAGCCTTCGCGAACTCGAAATCGAGGCTTGGATGCGCCATCGGCAGACAAAGCCGCGCGAGCAAAATGCGGTCGTAGTCGACGATATCGCAATCGTGGAGCGCAAAGGCCTTGAGGCGCGGATCCGCGAGCAGGTATCCGAACGCGGTCCAAACGGAGCGGCCCTTGCCGGGCACGCCGAGCGGAAAACCGGACTCCGTTAGTTCCCTATACAGGAGCTGCATCGCAGGGCCGTCCGTCCACAGAACTTCCGCCTTGGCCCCGAGGGGCCCGACGAGTTCTCGAGCGTCGCGGGCGTCCTGCGTCGCCGGTGCGTCGCCGAGGACCACGCAGATCTGATCGATGTAGTCGATGGCCCGTAGTTCCTCGACGATCCGAGCGAACGGGGCCGCCCTCAGGTCTGCCGCAGTGACGGGCAGGACCAAGCCGATCGGGTACTCCGGCGTTACTCGCGAAAGCAGATCCTCCAGGCGATCACGATCCGCATCGCCCAGGTCGTGCAGGGTCGTGACGGGACCGTCCTGGTGGAAATCCGACATCTGGGTCAGACCATACTCGAAGGGATCCCGCCGTGCTGGTGGTCCTGGTTCCCCATCCCTAGTATTCTTTGGTCACTGAGAACCTGTAAAGTCGCTACGCAGTGGCGCACGCGGGTTCGGAACCTCGGAGCAAGATGAACAGCTGGGCAATCAAGTTGAACAAGGAGTACTTCAAGTTCTCCTGCGCGCACTTCCTGATCTTCCCCGATGGTTCGAAGGAGCGGCTGCACGGCCACAACTACCAGGTCACCGTGGAGATCGAGGGAGATCTCACCGAGCAAGGTCTGGTGATCGACTTCCTCGACGCCAAGCCCGTCGTGCGGGACCTGTGTGATTCGCTCGACGAGCACTGGCTCGTCCCATCCCAACATCCCGAGCTCACGGTCGAGGAACTCGACGACGGCCACAGTCGCATCGTGTACCGCGACTGCCGCTACGTCGTTCCGACCGCAGAGGTTCTCCTCCTGCCGATCAACAACACGTCCGTCGAGAACCTCGCTACGTGGTTCGGCGAGACTCTCCACGCCCGCCTGGTCGACGACTTCGGCGTGACTCAGGTGCGACGCCTGACCGTAGCCATATCGGAGACGAGCGGACAGAGCGGCATTCATGAGTACCGAGACGATGACCGCCGCTGACTCCTCCATTGACCCGCTGGCGACGCGGCCCGCGGGCCTTCGCGCACCGAAGCTGCTCGGCGTCGTCAACCTCTCGCCGGAATCGATGGTGCGGAACTCGATCGTCCGCAATCCCGACGAGGCGCTCGAGCGCGCCCGAGACTTACAAGCCAACGGCGTCGACGTAATCGATCTCGGCGGCCGATCCATCACCCCGGACGCTCCGCAGATCGACGACGAGGAGGAGCAGCGACGACTCGCACCGACCGCCGAACGCATGCGCGACGAAGGCGTCTCGTTTTCGGTCGACACCTGGTCGGCCGCAACAGCGATCGCCGCGGTGGGCTGGGGGGCCGACGTGATCAACTTCACTGGGCGGGAAGCTTCGTCCGCAATGCTCCAGGCCGTCGCGCGCGCGCGCGCGTCACTCATTCTCACCCACATGCCGTACGAGAACGCTTACGAGATGCGCTCTCAGCCCCGGGTGCCGACACCGGCCGATCTCGTTGGCGAGATCATCGCCTCGCTGAAACCCCGCGTCGAAGAAGCCCTCGCCGCCGGCGTGCACGAAGTAATCGTGGATCCGAACCTGGGCATCATCCACCCCGACACCGACGACTTCGAGAAGATCCATCTCCAACTGGAGATCGTCTGGCAGGCAGAGCGACTCCGCTCGCTCGGTTGCCCGCTCCTGTTCTATGCGGCGCGCAAACCCGAGCGACTCGCACGCATCATGATGGCTTCGGCGGTGCTCCATGCACAGGCCGAGTACGTCCGAACGCACGAGCCCTCGATCCTCCGTGAGCTCCTGCGAGCGGCCGGACGGAGCGCCTCATGAGCACGCTCGCGCTGGAGGGCCGACGCGCCCTCGTGACGGGAGCGGCGCGCCGAACAGGCCGCGCCCTTGCCCTTGCCCTCGCCCACGCAGGCGCCGACGTCGCGGTGCACTATCGCTCGAGTGCAGAGGATGCCCTCGCCGTCGTCGAGGAGATCCAGCGCACGGGCCGTCGCGCCACGGCCGTCCAAGCGGACCTTGCCGATGCCGAGCAGGCGCAGCGCGCGGCAAACGAAGCGGCCGCCGCTCTAGGTCCGATCGACATCCTCGTGAACAACGTCGGGGCGATCGTGTGGAAGAGTCTCGACGAACTCTCTCCCGAGGATTGGAAGACCTCGCTCGATGGGACGGTCACGGCGACCTGGCACGCTTGTCGTGCCGTCACTCCCGCGATGCGGACGGGCGGCTTCGGACGCATCGTGAACATCCTCGACGCAGACGCAGACGCCCTCGCCCCGGCCGTGTTCGCGACGCCGTACAAGATCGGAAAAACCGGAGCGCTCGTCCTCACGAAATCTCTCGCGAAGAACGAGGGCCCCTACGGCGTCACCGTCAACGCGATTTCCCCAGGCGTTCTCGAGGACTCCGAGAAGAAGGTACCCCTGGAGCGAATCCCCGCCGGACGACCGGGCACCTACGCCGATCTCGCAAGTGCGCTGCTCTTCTTGGTGAGTGACGACGCGGGCTACGTGACCGGCACCAATCTCAAAGTGTCGGGCGGCTACCTGATCTAGTGCACCGCCGGCGCTAGTAGAAGTAGAACAAGACGAACGTGACCGACGCGGTGAGGAGACCCGCGAGAAGCCGGTCGTCGAGCATCGCATGCCCCTCGCTCGGCGCGTCTTCTCTCGCGCGCCATACGTAGGTTGCGAAGATCACCAGCGTGAGAACCGCGCCCGCCGCACCGGCCCCGAGAGGGCTGAGCGCGCCCCGCACGAGACCGACGGCCAACGCGATATTTCCCACGAGATAGGCCCCCCCCCACTGCGCGAGCCTCACGAGATGCGACGGACTCGTCCCGGTGACCGACGTGAACAAATAAGCGCTCGCCTTCGGGTCGCGAGGTTCGGTTCGGCTCACCGCCGCGTGAACGCCGACACACGCGAGGACGGTCAGGAAGGTGCGGTGCATGAAGTTGAGTTCGCGACCGAAGAGCGGGGCCGTCGCCATGCCCTCCACGCCCCAGGCGTAGGCCCACTCGAAAGAGAAGCCCAGCACCGGCCCCGCGAGAATCGCCGCAACCGCTCCGCGCGCGGTCGCTCTCGCTGAGAACATCCCCATCAAGAAACTCACCATCAGCCCCGGGGTGAGGTACGAGATCTGTCGCGAGAGACGGAGGAAAAAGTTCCCGCTCGACGCCGGATCGTAGGTCGTCGCGGCGAGCAGCGCGGCGCCGGACACGAGTACGACGACCACCCAACGCCCCAACCGCACGAGATCGGCGTCGTCGGCCTGGGGTTTCCAATGCTTGCGGTAGATGTCGTACGCGAAGAGCGCCGCCGCGGAGTTCAGCATGGAGTCGATCGTGGACAGGATTGCGCCGAGCAACCCGGCGGCGATCAGCCCCATCAGTCCATTCCCGGCAGGAATGACGAGGCTCATGAGGACCGGAAACGCTTCGTCGGGCGCGACCGTGGCGGTTGCCATCCGTGCGCGAACCAGGTGTGCCGCCGCGACGCCCCCAGCGATCGAAAAGAATGGAACCAGAAGTTTGAGGAAGCCGCCGACGAGAATCCCGAGGCGCGCCTCCCTCTGGCTCTTCGCCGCGAGTGTGCGCTGCACGATGTACTGGTTCGTCCCCCAGAAGGAGAGATGCAGCGCGATCAGCCCTGTGAACACGCCGGTCCACGGGAGCGAGGGATGGTTCATGGGGAGGTACAGGTGCATGCGTTGCTCGGCACGCGGTAGCATCGCGTCGCTTTCGAGAAGGCCCGAAAAACCACCGATCTCGGGCTGCGCGAACGTTGCGACGGCGACCAGGATGCCCGACACGAGAAGCAACGCCGACTGGATGACGTCCGTCCAGACGACGGCCCGCAGACCACCGATGATGGTGTAGACCCCGGTGATCGCCGCAAGCGCCGCGACACCACCCATGTAACCAAGGTCCAGCACACTCCCGCGCATGAGCAACGACATCGAGCGCGAGCCCACATAGAACAACGCCGTCATCTGCGCGCCAATCAGAAAAAGTGTCGTGACCGAGTAGAGCAGACTCGCTCGCTCGTCGTAGCGACCCGCCAGGTACTCCGAGAGCGTGTGCACGCGTAGCCCGGCAAAAACCGGGAGCAGTAGGTAGGCGAGTGCAAGCAGAGCGAACACCGCCCCTAACTCGAAATGACTCTGCGCGAATCCGATCGAGAAACCCACACCGAGCATGCCGACGAGGTGATTGGCGGAGACGTTCGTACCGAACACGGAGCCGGCAACGCCCCACCACGGCATCGAGCGGCTCGCCAGATAGTACTCGTCCGAGGTCTGGTTCCGCCCGCCGGCCAGAAGGCCAACACCCATCACGGCCACCAGGCACGCGAGGAAGACGAAGAGATCTAGCCCCGCAAGCACCCGCTGGTCCTCCGGAGTCTACAGCGCGAAGCCATGGGCACGGGCCTCTCGCAGAAATCGTTCATGCTGCTGCGGATCGTAGTAGACGGACAGGAAGCCTGCTCGCCTGCCGGCATCGACGTTCTCGGGGCGATCGTCCACGTAGAGCGTCTCTGCGGGGCGTAGGCCGAGGGTCTCGATGGCCGTCCGGTAGAACTCGGGATCAGGCTTGGCACATCGACTACTGTACGAGTAGACGCCGTCCTCGAAACTCTCGAAGATTTCGAAGTCGCGAAACAGCGACTGCTTATGAATTTCGCTCGTATTCGAGAGAAGAACTAGCCGGTAGCGATCACGCGCAGTCGTGATGGTCTCCCACATGGCGGCGTTCGGCGTGAAGATGTCTTCCCAGATACTCCTGAACTCCTCGGCGCTCCCGCGGTATCCAAGGATCGAGATTCCTTCCGCCACGAACGCGGCGCCATCGATCTCACCGATCTCCAGCCGCTGCTTGAGTGGAGCAAGAAGTTCGAGCGGGTCGCCCTCCGCCGCACTCGATTCCGACAGCCGCGCCTTCGTGCGAGCGAAATCGAAGTGCATGATTACATTTCCTATATCGAAAAGAAGCGAGTTCATTCGAGAGGCGTGACGGGCGAGCGCCCGGCTGCGACGCTACTGCGTTGTCGTACTCCTCGTCGGCACCGAGGTCTATTGCCGAGCGCCGCTGGATCCGAAAGTCCCGAGGAACTCATGCCGACCGGGCGGACCACGAGATCCGAAGCACGCGGGAGAGTCTAGATCATGGGTTCGGAAACAGAACGCAATCGATGGGCCCGGGGTCGGATATGAGCCAGGGCGGCGATCCTCAGGTTGGCCGTCTGGGCCCTTGCGGCGACGGGGAGAGCGCATCGGACGGGGGCGGGCACGGCGCCTACGAGAACGGCTTCCAGGTCAATGGCTGGTACTAGCGATGCGTCGGGGTGGGTCGTCGGAGTGCGGCCCTTCCAACTGAACTTCAGGCGATCGCTCCTCTCGTTGTCCTCATCGATGATCTGGACGGTGGCTTTGGCCGGCGTTCGGCATCCGATCATCGGCTCGTCGCCACACTAAAAGCCCCGGGAAAACGGAGCGTAGTCCACGTACACCTGTTCATCGGTGGGGCTCGAGAGAAGCGGGCCCTCGAAGTCGCGTGCAGTTCGACGAAGGATATCTCGCCGTTCGTCGAGTCGCGCACGAACGACACGAGTCCCCGATCTTGCCCAGGAGAGTCCCCGAACTCCCCACCGTAGACATGCGAGCCGTCGAAGCTCATCGCGACCGTACCGGGGTCGTCGATGCGGTGAAGCCACCCGTCACCGGATCCCTAGTCTAGGGACGCAGCGTCGTCAGGAGATTCTTGTAGGGGATGCCCAACTCGCCGCCGAGCACACCGACGAACGCGGAGTCGGGGCTCGACCCGCTCGCATCCCAAGCGTAGACGGCGATGGAGTCCCTGCTGGGCACGAGGGGCTGGGCGATTCTTCCCCTCATTGGTTCCCCGCGTGTAAATCCTTCTCCCATCGGGTACAGCCGTTGAACCCGGACGGAGCTGAATGGACCCCAACCCCGTATCCCCCGCAGAACAGGCGGACAGCACCCCGAGCCTCGCGCCCGACCGAGCCACGGACACTACACTCGACGCGGGAATCCGCCCCGCCGGCCCTGCGGTGCCGCCGCTCACCATGGCCACGAAGCTCTGGTACGGCATCGGGCAGGCGGCGGAGGGGATCAAGGACCACGCATTCACCGCGTTCCTCCTTTTCTACTACACCCAGACCCTAGGCCTCTCCGGGACACTCGCTGGCTTCGCTCTAATCATCGCACTCGTCTTCGATGCGGTGACGGATCCTCTGACCGGCGTCCTTTCCGACCGCCTCGATTCAAAGTGGGGACGGCGACATCCGTTCATGTACGCCGCAGCCTTACCCATGGCCGTGACGTTCTACTTGGTCTTCGCTCCGCCCGCCGGATTGAGCGATGGTGCACTCTTCGCCTGGCTCACCGTGTTCACGGTCCTGACGCGCGCCTCGATGACGCTCTATCACGTCCCGCACATGTCGCTCGGAGCAGAGCTCTCGACGGACTACGACGAACGCACGCAGATCGTTCAGCTGCGCAGCATCGGTGGCTCCCTGGGCATCGCGGCATGCACGGCCGTGCCGGCGCTCTACTACTTTCGACCAACACCGGACTTTCCCAACGGCCAGCTCAACCCCGCCGTCTATCCGCCCTTTGCGTTCGTGTTCGGCATCTTGATCTGCGTCGCGATCTTCGTGTCCGCTTTGGGCACGCACAATCGTGTGCCGTATCTTCCGAAGCCGGACGGATCCGCGAGCGAGCGCAACGCCTTGTCCGGAATCGTCCATGACATGGGCGAGCTGCTGGAGCTCGAGTCCTTTCGAGCGCTGTTCTTCGGAACCACGACGATCTTCATCGCCTTGGGGCTGTCGGCCGCGCTCGGCCTCTACGCCGCGACGTACTTCTGGAAGATCACGATGACCGAGATGCTGATCGGCGGGGCCTGCACGGCGCTTGGCGGGATCGTCGGCTTCATCGTGTGGCCCGTCGTCGCGAATCGGATCGACAAGAAACCCACCTTCGTCCTCGGCGCCACGATCTTCATCATCTTCGCCGCGATCCCCTACCTCCTGAAAACCGCAGGGCTCTACCCGGCCGAGGGCAGCGCCGGCTATCTGCCCGTCTACTACGTCAACCAATTCCTGTGGACCTTCGGCATCATCGCCGCCGCCATCACCGGCGGGTCGATGATGGCGGACGTGACCGACGAAGACGAATGTCGCAATCGCCGACGCCGGGAAGGCGTGTTCTTCGGCGCGAGTTCTTTCTCCGCAAAGTGCGCTTCGGGAATCGGCATCATGCTCGCAGGCATGGTCGTCGACTACGTCGGCCTCGTGACGGACATGGCCCCCGAAGACGTGACGCCCGCAATGCAAGCCAATCTCGGCTCGGTCGTCGGCCTGACGCTACTCGTCCTCGTTTCGATCGGTACCGTCTTCTTCTCCCGCTACAAGATCACACGAGAGATTCACGCGGGCTTCCGCGAGACCCTCGACGCGCGCGCGAACGAGGACTGAAGAGTCCGGATCACGCGGACGCCCAGAAGCATCCCGGTGCGGCATTCGAGACGGAGTTGGTCTTCGATGATCCGCGAGAGACACTCCTCGGTAGCGGGACCGTGTTCTTCGGAGGCGATACGTACATCGCCGAGGTGACCGGTCATCGAATCGACCCGGTAGAGCTCGACGGGGCACACGCGTGTCCCGACTCGGGCCTTCTCCCCTAGAAGCTCACGAGCCCGCCGTGTCGCCGTCGTCGCCTGCCGCGAACACCCGGTAGAGCGCCGGGAGAACAACGAGCGTCAGAATCGTGCTCGAAAGCAGCCCCCCGACGACCACGGTCGCGAGCGGCCGCTGCACTTCGGCACCCGTGCCGGTTGCGGTCGCCATCGGCAGGAACCCGAGAGACGCTACAAGTGCCGTCATCAGAACCGGACGAAGGCGGGTGACGGCTCCATCGATGATCGCACGATCGCGAGCCATGCCGCCTGCCCGTAACTCGTTCACGAACGTAATCATCACGAGCCCATTGAGGACCGCGACACCGGACAACGCGATGAAGCCCACGGCGGCCGAAATCGAGAAAGGCATGTCGCGCAGCCACAGGCTCAGGATTCCACCCGAGAGTGCCAACGGCACGCCCGTGAAGACCATCAGCGCCGGCCGGAAGGACCCGAAGCTGGAATAGAGCAACAAGAGGATCACGAGAAGGCAAAGCGGCACGACCAAAAGCAGTCGCTCCTTCGCTCGCACCAGGTTCTCGAACTGGCCGCCCCACGAAAGCCAAGTACCGGCCGGCAGCGTGACATTCGCGCCCACCCGTTTCTGTGCCTCCGCGACGAACGATCCGATGTCTCGGCCGCGTACGTTGGTCTGTACGACGATTCGTCGTTTCCCGTTCTCCCGGCTGATCTGGTTCGGCCCCTCCGCGACCACGATGTCCGCCACCGCGGAGAGCGGGAGGTACGGAAGCGACGCACGCTCGACGTCGTCTCCGCCCAGGTTCAAGGAAAGCCGTGGACGATCGATGTGTGACAACGGCACCGGCAGGTTCTCGAGCGCCACTCGGTCCGCGCGCATCTCCTCCGGCAGCCGCACGACAACGTCAAACCGCCGATCGCCCTGGAACACCTGCCCCGCGGGCCTCCCTCCCACCGCAATTTCCACGACCTCGTGCACGTCAGCGACGGTGAGCCCGTAGGGAGCGATCGCTTGACGGTCGACTTCGATGTTCAGTACCGGAGCGCCGGACACCTGCTCGACCCGCGTATCGGCAGCGCCGGGGATGCTGCGCAGTTCGGCGGCGATCTGTTCGGCGACGGGCAAGATCTGATCGAACTCGTCACCGAACACACGCACCGCGATGTCGGCGCGCACACCCGCGATGAGCTCATTGAAGAGCATCTGGATCGGTTGTGTGAACTCGTACGCCTGGCCGGGGATCTTCTCGAGGAGTACTTGAACCCGTGCCTGAAGGTCGGCCTTCGTGTCACTCGGATCCGGCCACTCCTCGCGAGGCTTCAGCATGAGGAAGGTGTCCGAGACATGCGGGGGCATCGGGTCGGTCCCAAGCTCTCCCGTACCGGTGCGCGAGAACACGAACGCGATCTCCGGTACGTCGCGCAGTCGCCGCTCGAGATCGCGTTGCATGTCGGTCGCTTGGGCGACACTCGTGCTCGGGATCCGGATCGCGTGGACGAGGATGTCCAGCTCCGAGAGCGTCGGCGCGAACTCCTGGCCGAGCGAACGCGAGAGGAGGAGCGTTCCCGCGAAAAGGACCACCGCGGCCACCACGACCACGTGACGGAACCGCAACGCCCAACGAACGACGGCCTCGTACATCTGCTTGGCCGCGCCGAACAGACGCCCCTCGCCTTCGCGAACCCGGCCGGTGACCACCAGCGCGACCATCGCCGGCACGAACGTGAGGGAGAGGACGAAGGCCGCCGTCAGCGCGAAGATCACGGTCAACGCCATCGGCTGGAACATCTTCCCCTCGACCCCCGACAACGCGAGGATCGGAAGATAGACGAGGATGATGATCGTCTCGCCGAACGCCGTGGCCCCGCGAACCTGCCGGCTCGCATTGAAAACGGTCTCGAGGCGTTCTTCCCGCGTGAGAATCCGGCCGAGCTCCGCCTGACGCTGCCCGAGCCTCCGAAGACAGTTCTCCACGATGATCACGGCGCCGTCGACGATCAGACCAAAGTCGATCGCACCGAGGCTCATCAGGTTTCCGCTGGTCTTTGTGTGCGCCATGCCGATCGCCGCGAGCAGCATCGACAGTGGGATCGCAAGCGCGGTCACCAGCGCGGCGCGCAAGTTCCCGAGCATGAGAAACAAAACGACGATGACCAGCAGTGCACCCTCGACCAGATTGTCTCGTACGGTGCGAATCGTCGCGTCCACGAGTTGGGTTCGGTCGAGCACGGTTTTGGCTCGCACGCCCGGCGGCAAGCTCGCGCGCACCTCCGCCATCTTCTGGTCGACCGCTGCGGAGACCGTCCGGCTATTCTCACCGATACGCATCAAGGCCGTACCCAGGACGACCTCCTCACCGTTCTCCGATGCGCTTCCGCGACGCAGCTCGCCGCCAATCGCGATGGTGGCGACGGCAGCAAGACGCACCGGAATCCCCTGGCGCTCCGCGACTACGATCTCGTTGAAATCTTCTGCACGGGTCAGGCGACCCGAGGCGCGAACGACGAAGCTCTCGCCGTTGCTCTCGACGAAGCCGGCACCCGTCGCCGAATTGCTCCGCTCGAGCGCGCGAATCAGATCCGAGAACGTGAGCCCGAAGGCGGCGAGAGCATGCGGGTCCGGCTGAACCTGGTACTGCTTCACGTAGCCGCCGACCGCGTCCACGCCAGCGACCCCCGGGACCGTGGCGACCTGCGGACGGATGATCCAATCCTCGACGGTGCGAAGAAACGCCGCGAGCTCCACCTCGGTGCGCAAGGTCTCGCCGGCGGGCGTGCGATACGAACCATCGGTCTGCCAACCCGGCTTCCCGTCTCGCACGTCCGCGCCCTGTCCACCGGGATGCTCGTACTCGACGGTCCACATGTAGATCTCACTCAGACCGGTCGAGATCGGGCCGAGGAACGTCTCCACGTCGTCAGGCAGGCTTCGCGCGATCTCTCCGAGTCGCTCCGAGACCTGCTGGCGCGCGAAGTAGATGTCGACCGAGTCCTCGAAGACCGCGGTGACCTGGACGTATCCGTTGCGCGACAGGGAGCGGGTGTAGTCCAGCCCAGGAATCCCGCTGAGTGCCGTCTCGAGCGGGAACGCGACGAGCTTCTCGACTTCCTCGGGCGTGAGGGATGGCGCCAGCCCGCTGATCCGCACCTGGCGATTGGTGATGTCCGGAACCGCGTCGATGGGCAGAATCGAGAGAGAGTGGGCGCCGTACAGTGCAGCCGCGACAACCGTGGCCAACACCAGCCCGCGCTGCTCGACAGAGAATCGGAGAATGCGTTCGAGCATGGCCGCCTCAGTGATCGTGGTGCGTGTCGGCGTCTTTGCCGAGCTCGGCCTTCACGAGGAAGGCGCGCTCGTCCGCGAATCGTTCGCCGGCAGCAAGCCCCGCGGTAATCTCGGCGCGCGTTCGGCCCATCCGGCCGACAGTGACTGCGCGGGGCACGAAGGAGTCGCCCTCGACGACGAACAGGACGTCTTTGCCGCCCTTCGTGTACAGCGCACGACGCGGAACGACGACGGCCGCCGCCTGATCAAGAGCAACCGTCGCGACGGCAAACGTACCAGGACGCCATGCCCGATCCTCATTCGACAACACGACACGGGCCTTCGCCGTCCGGGTAGCCTGATCGACGATCGGTGCGATGTAGGAGATCGTGCCTTCGGCCTGAAGACCCCCGTTTGGAGCCGCGATGACCACCGGCCGGCCCACCTGCACGTCGGGCAACGCCTTTTGGTACACGGCGATGTTGACCCAGACGTCGGAGAGGTCCGCAATGATGTACGCGGGGCGATCCCGCGTTACCGCCTCGCCGGGAACCACGTGCTTGTCGATTACGGTCCCGTCGAACGCCGCGCGCAACTCGAAGGCGGCGAGCTTGTCACTCTCGATGACCGCGAGCACGTCACCCGCACGGACCGGATCGCCGACCTGCTTCTTCACCTCGCGCACGATGCCCGCGAACCGGGGCGCAACGTGGGCGAGACGGTCCGCGTTGGGGCGCACTTCCGCGGGGAGTTCGATTCCTTCGTCGACGATGCCCGCACGGGCTGTCGCCAACGTCACTCCGTGCCGCTCGAAGTCGTCGACCGAAAACGGCCCGGCCTCCTCGTGGGAACCATGCTCGTGGTCGTCGCCCCCTGCTCCCCGAGCCACGCCCGGGATCATCAAGAACAACACCAGCATGCCGATCTCGAGCTGCTTCATCGTGGGGCTCCGTTTTCCGGGTCTGCATCGAACGCCGTCGCCGTGAGTCGTTCCAGGTCAGCGCGAGCGAGGTGATACGAAGCGAGAACGGTCAAGTACTGAGAGCGCAGCTCGAAGAGCGTACGCTGCGCATCGAGTACGTCCATCGATCGAAACAGGCCCTGCCGATGGCCGTCGCGAGCGCCCGCGAACGTCTGTTCGGCTGCAGGAAGCGTATCCCGACGAAGGGTCTCCGCTTGCCCATGGGCAGCAATGAGCTCGGCGTATCGTTGCCTAACCTGCGCGCGGGCCGAGAGCTCCGCCGATGCCCGCTGCGCCTTCGCCTTCGAAAGATCTCGGGTCGCGGCCAACACGTTTCCCTGGTTTCGATCGAACACCGGCAACGGAACCGAGAACGCGAAGACCACGGCGTTGTCGCCATTGTCACTAAAGTGCCGACCTCCGAGACTGAGCGTCGGGTCCGGGAGACGCCGTGCCTCCGCGAGCGAGAGAGCTGCCGATCGCCGATCGAGCTCCGTCACCCACCGAGCGATGTCCGGGTTTTCGTACACTCGTTGCTCGAGCTTGGCCAGAGGAGGTGCCGCGACCAGCTGCGCCAGGTCGCCCGCGACGGAAGAGAACTGCGGCACGACGCTTCCCCAACTCACTGCGAGAGCAACGCGCGCTGCCGCGAGGGCTCCTTCCGCGCGTTGACGGCGAACACGGACGGTAGAGAGCTCCACCTCGGCGCGCGTTCGCTCCACGTGCGACGCCCCGCCCGCTTCGGCAAACGAGCGAACCTGTCGGACCGAATCTCCTACGAGGCGTTCCATCTCCCGAAGAAGCTCGAGTTGCTGCTGTGCGGACAACGCAGCCACGAACGCCTTCGTCGTGTCAGTCAGAACGCCGAGTCGCACGGCCTCGTACTGCCACTGCGAGAGATCACGCTCCAACTCGGCGACGCGGCGCCGCCGCGACGGCTTGCCGCCGATCGGAATCAACTGAGAGAGCCAGACGGTCGACTCGCCTTGCTCGAACGCGGCGCGATCGCCCGAGCCGCCCAGGTTCTCGAGCTCGACCAGAATCTGCGGATTGGGCAGAAGGCCCGCCTGAATGGCGCGCGCATCGCGACTTCGCACCTCCAGCGAAAAGACGGCGAGCTCCGGGTTCCCAACCAGCGCCGCGGCGACGGCGTTGCGCAAGGTCAGCGCGCCCGTCGGCTCGTTCAGCGGCGCGACGGATTCGGGCGATGGAGGCCCGGTTTCCGCGCGGGAGAAGTTGAGCCCACCGGAGGCGAACAGCAAGACGCCGGCGAGCGAGCAGAGAAAACGAACAGTCTTCACAGTGATCCTCGAAAGTCATTAGGAGCGCATGCGGTCCGGGGGACACCCACGGGCCGCGACGAAACTGGGCTCGAAAACGACTGGGATCAGACCAGCAGGACGATCGTTCTGCGTTGCAAGACTGCGGGCGCATGCGCGGCCTCGCCGAAGTGCGACACGCGCGCGACGGCGTCGGCAGCTTCGGCCCCCGCGGGATTCGCCACGACGTTCGCCAACGACCTGATGCGCGGGTGCGAAGAACTCGGACCGCACTGGCTCGTTCGCAGGCTCAAATCTCGGCACGGGTGGTGTGCGAACTCGTCGGGGTCGAGTGCTCCCCACTCCGGATGGTGGCGTTCCACCTCTTGCGTACACCTACCGTCGGCGTGGGAGAGCTCGAGGACGGTATGACCGTCTTCGGCGATGCAGAGGTTCAGATCGAACGGCGCTTCGAGACCCGCCGCGAGCTGCAGCAGAAGGGCGAGGCAGCCCACTGCGGCCCGCTGGGTGCGACGTCGATGCATCCGCGCCAATCTATCCATCTCGCCGCGTACAAGCCAGCCGGGAGGCGAATGGGGTCGCCTACTCGCCCCAGCCCTTCACTCTCGGGAACAACACGCTGCTCAGCTTTGGGAACATGCCGCTCACCTTAAAGGGCATGATGACCAGGAGTTATCGTCGTGTACGAGCAGTTCACGCAATCGCAAGAGATCTACTTCGGGCCGCTCGAGTTTCGGAAGTACGAGAAGATCGGCTTCGCGAGCCCCAGCGGGAAAGTCGATCTCAAGCCCTCTGTTCTCGAAGGACTTGGCTTCGATCCGCTGCCGTCTCGGTGATGACGGTGTCTCCGTGTACCAGGGTCGGCACCTTGCCCATTGAATTGATCGCCCGATACTCCGGCGTCTTGTTCTCGCCGGCCGCGAAGTCGACTACGATCTGCTCATGCGGCGCATCGAGCTCCTTGAGCATCCTATCTGTGGTGAGCCCTCGACTCATCGGGTTGAAATAGTGCTTCATCATCCGGCGGTACCACATCGGAAAGGAACACCCACATGAAGCTCAAACTCCTCAAATGCGACTGGGGCATGGATCACCTCGGCGACATGCCGGACCGTCTCCGGACCTATTCCAAGGCGGGCTACGACGGGGTCGAGTGCGCGGCGATCGGGATGAAGCCGGATGCCTTCGGCGAACTGACCGGAGAGCTCGGGCTCGATTATGTCGCGATGATGTTCTGCGACGACGAGAATGCGTTCCGAACGCAACTCGAAGCCGTGAAGAAGACGCGGCCGATCCTGGTCAACTGCCACCCGGGCCGGGACTGGTTCGATCTCGATCGCAGCATACGCTTCTTCAACGAGGTCCGAGACGTGGCAGAGAGCGTCGACGCACAGGTGGTCTTCGAGACCCATCGAACGCGGTGCCTGTATTCGCCGTGGGGAACCGAGCGCATTCTCAACGCCCTGCCCTGGCTGCGCATCACGGCCGACTTCTCTCACTTCACGAACGTCGCCGAGAACCCCCTTACGCAGCCACCCTACAGCGACATGATGGACCTCGCTATCGAGCGTACGGATCACATCCACGCTCGAGTCGGCAGCCCCCAAGGTGCACAAGTGCCCGACCCGCGCATCGGCGCGGGGCTGCGCTGGACGGAACGCTTCGAACGCTGGTGGGATCGCATCATCGAAGCACGGCGCAACGAGGGGCGAGCCTTCCTCACGATCAACCCAGAGTTCGGTCCGCCCCCGTACCAAGCCGTGAACCCGGAGACGGACGAGCCTCTGGCCAACATCGGTGAGATCTGCCTGTGGATGACGGCGCGTTTCCGCTCCCGTTGGGCGGGGCGACTAGGCGACTAGGCAAGTCTCGTCACTCGACAGAGTACTCAGAGCCCCCCTGGCACTGGCCTCAACTCGCCGGGCCGCGCATGCTGCGCCTTTAAAGTTGCATTTGACGATCGAGCCCTGATTCGCGCCCCGGCCGGAGGCGGCCCCCTGACCGCGGAATTCCGAAACGGGTACTCAGCGATGCTTGGCCCAGTCGGGCCAGACGATCGAAATCGGCTCGTTCGACGCACCCACGGGCTCGCCGTGGCGGAGGACCTCCACCCAATCGTGGTTGAATGAGATGTTCCCGTCGCTGAGCGCGTTCGCGTAGTGGTAGACCATGGCGGCACGCATTCCGTCGGAGACGTTGTCGGTGGAGCGGTGGCGAAGGTGAGAGTCGAAGATCAACAGATCACCGGCGCTCATCAGCACCTGCTTCTCGGCGGACGTGTCGGCGTCCTGGATCTCGACGTACCCGAGGTTCGCTCCCTCGCGCGGGTCGGCGACCACCTTGTCGTGCACCTCTTCGAGGTGCGAGCCAGGCACGACCCACAACGGCCCGTTCTCCGGCGTGGCATCACTGCAGGCCAACCAGACGCCCACCTGGGGCCTCGGCTTCATGCGGAAGTAAAAGTTGTCCTGATGCCACGGCTGGCCGATAGCGGTCGGGTGTTTGAAGATGAACTGGCTGAGGAAGCAGTCGACGTCCGGGCCGATCAGGTCTGCGAGTAGGGCGAGGAGCCGGGGCTCGGTCGCCCACTCGTAGAAGACGTCCTCGGTGCGCATGACCCGGAAGATCTTCGAAACGCGACCTTCCGGTGTCGGTGCATCTGCAAGGAGGGTCTCGGGTGAAACGAGAAGATCGTCGCGCGTCTCACCGCTGCCGATCGCGCGAGCGAGATCGACGATCCGCTGCATCATCGCGTCGAGGACCGAGCGCTCCGACCAGCCGCGCTCGATGAAGTATCCCTTCTCATCCCAGTTGGTCCGCTGTGCCTCGGTAAGCGTCATGCTGTGAATCCTCCTACCACACGGTCCGAGACGTCATGCAGCGAGGGTTCCGGGGACGGCAGGTCGAGCAGGCGCTCCGCCTCTCGGATCCCCGTCACCACCGCTCCTTCGACCGTGCTGCCGTGCGTAGATGTCGTACCGTCTCCGGCGAAGAAGGGCCTTGTGCTTGTAGGAATTACAGACCTCTTAGGACAATCGGGTGTATGAGTTTCACCCCTGAGCCGAGAGGAGATCGCTCCTGTCCAATGAGGAGCGGGAGATTCGCCGCAGGCTTCGGGTCCTCGAGCATACAGACCAGAGCGGAAACATCCGTCTGACCTGCCGGTACTTCGGGATCGCACGTTCTCCGTTCTACGTCTGGGGAGGGAAGTATCGGACTCGAGGCCGAGCTGGTCGCGCACGGCAGAAGGCGGTCGGTGCGGTCTACCCTAGGGCCATCGCACCAGAGGTCGTCGAGAAAGTCCTTCACCTGCGCCGCAGGACCGGAAACGCCGCGACCGTGACGCCCCCCAACTTGATGGGGATCATGTGGTAACGATACCAGTCGCTCCGCGCCGATCCGCGCTCACCAGTTCCCACCACAGGGTGCGACCCTTCGGAACGAACGGCGCAAAATCGAGATCGAGCAGATCTGTGACGACCACCAGGGGTTGCGCGGCGGCCTTCTCACGAGGGCCTCGGCGGCCACGACCGTCTGGTCGAACTCACGCCGCAGCAGCGCCAACATGATCTCCGGCTTGGATGGGAAGAGTTGTACAACGTACCGACCGCGAGCCCGGCGACGCGCGCAATGTCGTTCATGCCCGTCTCGGTGAACCGGTGTGAGGCGAAAAGCTCCTGCGCAGGGCCGAAAATCGCGGCGCATGGCTTCTTCTTCTGTCATTCGCGGATCCCCGGTACGTTCCTCTCGCTCCATTCCGAAAAATAGTTAATCAGTTCATGTTGTGCCCAACTCAAGCCCGGCGTGCTATCGCCTCGGGAGCCATTATGGACGAGGATCAGATTCAGCAGCCGGCTCCCGAGGCGCGGCCCCTTCTCTCGGTCGTAATCCCGATCTTCAACGAAGTCGGGACGCTCCGGGAGATCGTCGATGCGGTACGAGCTATCGGCATCGAGCACGAGCTCGTGCTCGTGGACGATGCGTCGAGCGACGGCACCCATGAACTCTTGGAGGTCATGGCGGACGAGCCGAACACGCGCGTCTTCTACCAAAGCCCGAACCAGGGCAAGGGTGCAGCGCTTCGCCGCGGGTTTGCGGAGGCCACCGGCCAGATCGTGGTCGTGCAGGACGCCGACCTCGAGTACGACCCGGCGGAGTACCCGAAGCTCATCGGGCCGATCATCGCCGGCAAGGCCGACGTCGTCTTCGGTTCCCGCTTCGTCGGAAGCGATGCGCATCGTGTCCTCTACTTCTGGCACTCCGTCGTGAACCGCTCGCTCACGATGCTCTCGAACATCTTCACGAATCTGAACCTCACCGACATGGAGACCTGCTACAAGGTCTTCCGCCGCGAGGTGCTCGAGTCGTTCACGCTCGAGGAGAACCGCTTCGGAATCGAACCCGAGGTCACGGCGAAGGTGGCCAAGGGCAACTGGCGCGTCTACGAAGTCGGGATCTCATACTCCGGACGCACCTACGACGAAGGCAAGAAGATCGGCTGGAAAGACGGCGTCCGCGCGCTGTTCTGCATTCTTAAGTACAACCTCTTTAGGTAGGCACCGAGTAGGCCCGCGTGGGCCCCTAAATGCGATTTCGGGCAAGTTCCGAAGAAGCAGAGGTGAAGAGGCTCAACTGGCGGAGTTCTTCTAGAATGGCAGCGCCGGCCTGCACTGCGGCGACAGCATCATCCTACGGGTCAACCAGATCGATCTCGAGATGCTCGGGTATCGGTGAGAAGACTACATCGGAAGGCATACCGCGGAGTTTCACGCCGACCCGGACGTCATCAACGAGACCCTCCAGCGCCTCTCCGCTGCTGAGACCCTAAGCGACTTCCCCGCCCATCTCTTCAAGCCCGGAACGCACCGGGACCCCGACGAGTTCTAGAAAGACGGCCACTCCCACCCGCCTTCTCACGGACTTCGGCGTGAGCCAGCTGGGCGCTCTCGAAGAGGGCTGCTGGAGCGACACCCCGGCCCACTACGGCCAACGCCGTCCTCGGTTGGATCGACGACCGACTTGCCGGCCGTGCCCTTGTGGCGCGATTCCGTCGACTCCCTGAGCGAGGCCAGCCAACACGGGGGACCTAACCGCTTCTCAGTGTGGTACTCGACGGCGATCATGAAAATCGCCTTGAGAGTTCTCGCCGCAATCATCAACGGGGTACGCTTCGTACTCGATCCCGCAGGCGTCACGGCGAGACTCGGGATGGATCTGCAGACTGGTGCCAGCGCCAGCACCCAACTCGGCGACATCGGCGGACTATTCCTCGGCGGCTGAATCGTGCTGACCCTCGGGCAACGCCGCGGCGCGAGCCACTGGTTCTATCCGGCCGCGATCCTGATCGGCAGCGCTGCCCTAATGCGCACGCTGGTCGCGGCCGCACGCGCCCGAGCCGACGAAGCCACCTGAGTCGCACACCCGACTCCGTATCTCTAGACTCAAACCATGATCCACTACAGCAACCCGCCAGTTCTGCTCCGGAACGTGTTCGAAGACGTCGGCGACGTCACGCGCCTTCTCGAACGAAACGCGCCGTACACGCCGCTCGGCGGCTGGTACCGACCGGGCGCCGATCTCGACGTCGCGAGCAGCCCCATGTGGTTTCAGAACGACTGGGTGCACGCCGATCTTCGCGTCGAGGGAAGCGAGCTGTTCCTGTTCCACAAGCGAGTGACGCAGGCCGCCCGCGACTTCTACGAAGCGCAGGTGATCGTTCCGCACAGCGTCTACGTCAACATGATGGCGGCTCTCGATCGCGCCGGGCCGGCCCACACCGACAACCCACGATTCCACGGCCGCGACCGCAGCAACACGCCGATGTTCCTTCTGCGCACGATGCTGTGGTCCGGATTGTTCGACGACTTCGCGATCGTCCAGGCAACCTCTATCTGGTGGATGAACGACGTCGAAGGCGGCGGGCTCCTCTATTGGCCCGACGGCCCCGACTCCGCGCCGCACGAACACGTGGGCAACATGGCGAACACCGCACTCGTCGGAGACAACCACGGGATGTTCCACCAGGTGGGTCCGGTCGGCCCGTTCGACAAGGGGACCCGCCTCGTGACGCCGCGCGCCGAGTGCGCGCCCGCCGCGGACGGAAGCGCGGATTGGGCCGTCGTCGATCGTGGCGAAGTCCGGTATCAGGCGCCGCTCGATCGGTATCGCGTGAGCGTGCTGTGGAAGGCCGACGTCTACCGGGACGAAGCCGAGCAGAAGCGGCAGCTGGCCAATACCCTGTCGATCCCCGACGTCGTGGAGATCTTCAACCGTGACCTCGAGGCCAAGGGACAGGGCGTCCGCCTGGACGCCGACCGAATCGAAGACGCGGGGCTCATCGCCGAGGTGAGCGCGATCTATCCCGAGGCTGTCCCGGCCGGACGCGCACCCTCGATTTTCGACGCGGCCTGAACACACCGAAACGGGACGAACCCGCACCCGGTGTGGGCCCGAACGGAGTGCGACTTCTGCGTTTCAGGTGCAGATTCCGCATCGAGAAAGACTCGGCCGGCGCTGAAGGTTCCCTGGAACCACGCCTCCGCCCGGGGCACGGTGATTACTCCCTATCAGATGCAGGACTCGAACGATGCCCTTTGGAGAAACCGGAGCCTGATTCGAATCAGAACCGGTGGCTGAGTTCGACGCCGAACCAACGCGGCGGGTTGTAGTACTTCAGCACCGCAAGCGTGAGCCGCGGCCCAATCGCCAGGGAATCGCGGAAGTACTCGCTGTCGAGCAGATTGTTCGCGAAGAATGCGATCTGCGTGAAGTTGTCGTTGAAGTCGTAGCTCATCCGGAAGTTCACGACGTTGTACGCCGGCTGACGAAGCTCGGGCAGCTCCACCGCCCAATACTGCGTGTCGCCCTGATACGACCAGTCGACCCGCGGCGTAACCCAGCCGTGCATCCACTGCGGCTGATCGGCGTCCGGCAGCTCCATCGAGTACTGCAGCCCGATGTGCGCCTGCCACTGAGGTAGGAAGGCAAAGCGCTCCCCCGCACGGTTCAGAGGTTCGCCGGTCCGGGCGTCTTGTGTCCCGGGGAAGTCATCGAACTTCGCATCGAGAAAGCCGACGGACGCATCGAAGAGCATACCGTCGATCGGCGAGCCCTGCATCTCGAGCTCGAACCCGCGCGTCGTCGAACCGGCCGCGTTGCTGACGATCACGTCGGGGACGGAGACCGCAGGACTCACGACTGCGGTGATGATCTGGGGGATCTGCTGGTCGGTTCGGTCCTCGATGAAGAACGAGAAGTTCAAGCTCAGGCGGCGCTCGGCGAAGATGCTCTTGAAGCCCCACTCGTACGAGTTCATCGTCTCCGGCAGAAACGGCTCGATGGTGCGGACGTCCGCCGTACGCGCGCCACCGTTCCAGCCACCGCCGCGAAAACCCTTCGAGTACGTGAAGTAGCCCATTAAATGGTCGAGGCCGACGACGTCGAGCCACTCCTCGGGCGTCTGCAACGCGAGGCTTGCCGTGGGCGTCCAATCCGTGAAGATCCGCGAGCCTTCGAAGTCAACCGGCAGCGGGTCGTTAACGCCTGGAACCGCGAGCGGCTGCTCGAGTGTGCGCATCAGGCCCTTCTTCTCCTCGGTGTAGCGAATGCCCGCCGTGAGACTCAGCCAGTCGGTGAAGTCCGCGGTGCCCTGCGCGTAGATCGCCCAATCCCAGTTGTCGGTTTCGGTGAATCCACTCGAGGGGGACAGGCCCACCGGCGCCGATCCGAGCACGCCGCCTGGGAATGCCGTGATCCCGGTCGTGGTATTGGCTTTCTCCCAGAAGGCGAACGCGCCACCGACGAAGTTCAGGCGCCCGTCCCAGGCGCTTCCGTTCAACTGAAGCTCCTGCTGAATCTGGCGCTGGAACCCGGTCGCACCGCCGAGATTGACAGAACTGCCGGCGTTCGGGCCGGCAAGGGTGTCGACGAAGGGACCGTCGCCCAGATTGTCGACGACGCTCACCGGGAACGGGCCGCCGTCCCCGTCGAGTCGGTTCGCGGGATACTGCTCGCGCCACGACGACCTCAGAGTGAGAGCCAGATCGTCCACGACAAAGAGCTCTCCGATCTCCCAGCGCAGAACGCCCCAGGTTCCGGCGCTCTCGCTGATGGCGAGCTGCCTGGCGTCGTTTTGAACACGGAACGGCGTCGAGGCATTGCACTGATCTCGGTAGTCGTCCGGAAACGTGCCGCCCGCGTCTGTCACCGTCGTGTCGATCGAATCGATGATCGCCTGAAAACCTGGCGTGATGTTCTCTGGCGGGAGGTACGTGCACTTGGCTCCCTGCGGCTGCGACTGACTCTTCGACCAGTTGCCCGTGATGTCGACGGTAAGATCGTCGGTCGGTGTGAAGCGCAGGCTCCCGAGGAAGTTGAGCGAGTTTCGGTCGGAAAGGTATTCGTCGCGTGTCTCGTTGTAGACGTACCCACTGTTCTTGAAGGTCGCGAAGGTGGCGCGCACCGCGAGTAGGTCCTTCAGGATCGGCACGTTCAAGGTCGCCCGCGTATCGATCTGGCCGTAGCTGCCGGCGCGCATGAGAACGAAACCTTCGAGCTCGTTCTTCGGTTTGATGGTCGTGATGTTGATCGCGCCGCCGAGCGTGTTCTTCCCGAAGAGTGTGCCCTGCGGACCACGCAACACTTCGACCTGGTTCACGTCGACGATATCGAGAACGCTGCCCTGGTTCCTCGAGAGGTACACCCCGTCGACGTATACGCCGACGCCCTGATCGAAGTAGATGGTCGGGAAGTTGCCGACGCCGCGGATGTTGACAGAGAGTGTCTGGCCGGAGAGTCCACGGAAGATGCTCAAGTTGGGGACCAGATCCTGGATCTGATCCAAGCGCGTCGTGCCGGTGACACGTAGCGTCTCCTCGGAGAGTGCGGTGACCGAGATCGGAGTATTCTCGAGAAGCTCCGCGCGCTTGCGGGCGAAGACGACGATCTCCTCGATGTTCTTGCCGGTTCGGCGATTCGATCCCGATTTCTTCGCCGCCGCGGCTTGCGCTTGTGCCGAGTCGACTTCGGAAGCAACGCCCGGACCCGTGTCGGGGCCCTCCACCGCCTCGAGATAGCTGGACGGCGCCTCGATACCGGCGGGAGCCGCGTCCTGAGCGAAGGCTCCGGGCGCACCGATAAACGTCAGAAGCCCAACAAGGGCCCAGAGACCGGCGCAACCGGCCACCGACAAGAGAGAGGTTTCAAGACAACGATTGGATTCCACTGCATTCTCCACGCGCACGGCGTCACCTCGCCGGCGCGGCTAGTCTTCGAGACAAGCAAATTGATTGAGGCTGGAGTTCATTATGATGATTTCCGCACAGGGCATATCTCATCGGGCCGGGGGCCCGAAACGCCTACCGCGCCCCGAATTCGCCAACCCGGCTCCTGAATGGGCCTGACCGGTTCAATTCAATTCGTAATCTTCGACGCGCGGCGTCGTCATCTCGTCCCGAAACCGATCGAACGTGAAGGGCCAGGCGGTCGGCAGGCCCTTCGCGTCGAGGTACCAGCTCTTGCAGCCGGTCGCCCAGATCGTAAACTTCGCCGCCTCCTTACGCTCCGCGTGAAAGCGGTCCATCGCTTCGTGGGAAGGAGCGATCTCACGGCACGCCCCAGAGCGGACCTTCTCGAGCATCCCCAGGATGTAGTCGACCTGAAGCTCGGCCACCTCGATGAGCGAGAAGTTGCCGACGGGGCCATTCGGGCCCTGCAGCATGAAGAAATTCGGGAAATCCGGGACTGAGATCGCCATGTAGGCGAACGGCCCTTCCCGCCAAACGTCGTCGAGCGCGACGCCGCCGCGTCCGGTCACCTTCATCGGTCGCACGAAGTGATCGACGTGAAAGCCGGTGGCCATGACGATCACGTCGAGCTCGTGCAGCGTGCCGTCCTCGGTCACGAGCCCCGACGGCTCGGCCCGTGCGATCGCCTCCGTGACGACCGCCGCGTTGGGTCTTTGAATCGCGTCGTAGAAGTCGTTGGACATGATGAGCCGCTTGCAGGCCGCCTGGTAGTCCGGTCGAAGCTTCTCCTTCAAAACGGGGTCCGTCACGCTGTTCTCGAGATTCGCCTCGCACGCCGCATGGATTCCCTGGATCACCGGGCTCTGCGCATCGACGAGCACATTCGCGAAGCCGTCTGTGTACGTGCGCGCGATCTCCGTCCGAACCGCCAGCATGGCATTGGGGTTTCGTCGGAACTCCGCCTTTTCCTCCTCGGTAAAGTCGGTGTTCACGACGGGAATGACCCACTGGGCGGTACGCTGAAACAGCTCGAGCTTCTCTACCTCGTCGACGAGGGCGGACACGATCTGGATGGCCGACGAGCCGGTCCCGATCACGGCGACGCGCTTCCCCTTCGTCTCGACTTCCGGATCCCAACGCGAGCTGTGGAACGCGGTTCCCTCGAAGTTCTCGAGCCCCGGGATGTCCGGGTACTTCGGGTGGTGGAGAACACCGGTCGCCGCTATGATGAAGTCGCCCGCCTCCGTCGAACCGTCGGACATTTCGAGCTGCCATCGTCCGTCCTCGAAGGCCGCGCGCGAAACCTCCTTCCCGTACTGAATCTCGCCCGCGACCCCGAACCAGTCGGCGACTCCCTCGAAGTACGCCTGGATCTCGGCCCCCGGAGAGAACTGTTTTGTCCAATCCGGATTGAGCGCGAACGAGTAGCTGTAGAAGTGCGACGGCACATCGCACGCGATCCCGGCGTAGACGTTCTCGCGCCAGGTTCCGCCGAGCCGATCGGCCTTCTCGAAGATCACGAAATCGACGCCGGCTTCCGTCAGCTTGATGGCAGCGAGAATGCCGGACATCCCGGCGCCGATGACGACGACACGAAAATCGTCGCGAGGCGCTGCGGCTTCGGAGGACATGCGGGCTCCCTTCGGCAGCCGCCATCGGCCACTTTGGTGGTTGGATCGGACATCTGTCTGATGTATCCCACAGATGTCCGGTCAGCCCCACAACGGACCGTATTTACCGAGGAAAAGACCTGGAAATCATGCCGAAAGCGCCCGCAGAGCTGCTCCAGACCTACCGCCGCGACCAGATCGTCAACGCCGCCCGCGAGGCGATCGGCGAGCACGGCTACGAGCATACCTCGATGGACCAGATCGCAAAGCACGCCGGTCTGAGCCGCAGCACGGTCTACGAGTACTTCTCTTCCAAAGAGGAGATCCTGCGCGGCAGCTTCGCCGCGCACCGCGAGCAGCTCGGCCACGAACTCGAACGCTGCCTGGGCGAGGCATCGACCACCCTCGAGCGGCTCACCGCATTCTTCGAGGTCTGCCTCGCCAGCGTCGACGAGCATCGCGAGTACTTCGTGGCGGTGGTGTTCCCCCTCTCGCTCGACGAACCGACGCGCGCGGACGGACCGGGCGGCGCGGACTTCGCAGGCGTCGTGCAGCACTTCTACGAGACCGTCGATCGGATCCTCGATGAGGGCGTAGCACGCGGCGAATTCCCAGGCCCCGTTCAGCCGACCGACCGCGCCTGCCTCGGCACACTGATCGTCGGCGCGATGGGTACGCGAGGTCGGCTCGCGGCGGCACCGCCGGCCCACGAAGCGGCGGCGCAGTTCGCCCACTTCGCACTCAACGGACTCGGGCTGTCGCCCATCGGATGAATATCATGTCGAAACGCGCGTACACGAATGAGGACGGTACCGTACTCCCCGAGGTCGTCGCCGAACGAGAAGCGGCGCTCGCGGCGGCGAACCTCACACACGGCCTCGACGAGTCGTACCTCGAGACGCTTCTCTCCTCCGTTCGAGAAGACGGCTACGTGATCCTCCCGCGCCTCCTATCCGAGGAACAGATCGAGGCCATCCGGACCGAGTCCGAACCCTACCTGCAGTACGACGGGCGAACCGAGTTCGAAGGCTACAAGACGCGGCGCATCTACTCCGTGATCGAGAAGACTCTCTCCTGCAATCCCATCATCGATCACCCCGTGGTGATGGCACTGCTCGACCGGCTCTTCCTGCCGAACTACCTTCTCTCGCAACTCCAGGTGATCAAGGTGATGCCCGGCGAGATCCAGCAACCGCTGCATCACGACGACGGCTTCTACCCGATCCCCCGACCACGGAAGCCGATCGGAGCGGCTCTGATCTGGGCGCTCGACGACTTCACCGAGAACAACGGCGCGACCCTCGTCTACCCCAAGAGCCACTTGTGGGGAGACGTCCCCTCGGCCGACATCGACCTCGAACAGATGGTCCCCGCGGTCATGCCCGCCGGGTCGGCCGTGTTTTTCGTCGGCACACTCTGGCACGGCGCGGGCCCGAACCGCACCGACAAACCCCGCCTCGCCGCGACCACGCAGTACTGTGAGCCCTGGGCTCGCCAGCAGGAGAACTACTGCCTTGCGATCTCGCGAGAGCGGGCCAAGCAGTGCAGCGAGAAGATCCAAGCGCTGCTCGGCTACAGCATGCTGTTCCCGTTCATCGGCTTTGTCGACGGACGCGACCCGGCAAGATTGCTCCGAGACTAGACCGGGCGATGCCATGGGCTGCTTCTCCTTGCGTCGAGACGCCGCGCTTCCGGCACCCGTGAGGAAGATAGATCTCCGCAATTGCTCTAGCGAGCATTGAATACCGACATGAATACTGCCAAAAGATCTCGCGAGGATAACCGCAGATGAAGATCGCCCAACTTCCCGAGCCCGAGCAGTTCAAGAAACTGATGGAAGGCCCCACCGACACCCCGGTCGTGATGCTCAACTTGCTCTCGTTCAAAGAGAACGCCGACGAAGGCAACGAGGGAATGAGCGGTCGCGAGTCCTACATGCTGTACGGCGGCAAGATGCGCGAGTACGTCGAGTCGAAGGGCGGCCGCTTCTTGTGGATCGGCACCGTCGACTCGATGGTCATCGGCGAGAGCGACGCCGACTTTCAAGTCGCCGCGCTCGTCGAGTACCCGAGCCGCAAGGCGTTCGTCGAGATCGCGTCGAGCCCGCACGTCGCGGAGATCGGTCAGGACCGCAAGAAGGGCCTGCTCGGCCAGTGGCTCATCGCCACCACCACGACCGACGCGCCGTAGTCCGACGACTCAGAAGTTGTGGCTGAGCTCCGCGCCGTAGCTCCGGGGTACGCCGAAGAGCTGCTGGGCGATGCCGAAGCTCGTCACGAGCGGAATCGTGTTCGTCTTGTAGCGCTCGTTGGCGAGATTCTGTCCCCACAGTGCGAACTGAGTGCGACCGTCGTTGAAGGCATAGCTCAGACGCGCCTGAAGGAGATTGTAGCCCGACTGTAGACCCGGAGTGAGTTCCGGTCCGAAGAAGTGGACCTTCGACTGATAGTACCAGTCGACCCGCGGCGTCAGGTAGCCGTCCATGAAATCCGTGTCGAGATCGATTGGGAACGAGTACTGCAGGGCGATGTGCGCCTGCATCTCCGGGACCCGGTTGAAGGTCTCGCCCGAGCGGTCGATCGGCTCGCCGTCGACGTCGCTGATGCCCTGGAACTCCTTGTACTCGCCCTCGAACAGACCGAGTGAGCCCTCGATGTTCATGCCTTCGATCGCATTGAGCAGGGCTTCGAACTCGAGACCCTTGGTCGTCGCCGACGCCGCGTTCAACGTCTCCTGAGCGATGTTCGGAACACCGTCGCCATCGGGGTCGCCCAGATCGCGAATGCTCACGACCTGAATGTCGTCGTAGTCGGCATAGAAGATCGACAGATTCGTCGAGAGGCGACGGTCGAAGCTCAGAGCCTTGAGACCCACCTCGTAGGAATTGAGCGTCTCGGGGTCGAACGGCTGAAGGCTCAGTTGGCCGGTAACCGGGTCCGGCAGGGGGGTCACGTTGAACCCGCCGCCGCGGAAACCTTTGGAGTAGGTGAAGTACCCCATCAGGTGATCCAAGGGGGCATCGCCCATCAGGTCTTCCGGGAGCGTCAACGAGAGCGTTCCCGTGGGCGACCAGGCGCTGAAGATGGCCGAGTCGGACTCGTTGAACGCCTCGGTGTAGCCCGCACACGTCCCGTTCGGGCCTGGCGTGCAGGCAAACCGCTCCGAGGTGACGCCCTTCTTGTCCTCGGTGTACCGGATGCCGCCGGTGATCTGCATCCAATCCAGGACGTCGTAGGAGCCCTGGGTGTAGATCGCCCACGTCCAGTTGTCGGTGAACTGCGGTGACACCTGGCGCGTGTTCAGCACATCGACGATCGCGCGGATCCCCTGCTGCGTGTGCGAGGTTTCCCAGAAGGTGAAGTAGCCGGCGACGAAGTTGAGTCGGCCATCCAATGCGGATCCGTTCACCTGCAACTCGCCCTGGAGCTGCTGTGCCTTCGTCGGACGCCCCTCGAGCGGCGCCTCGAGATCTCCGCCAGGCGGAACCGGAACCGTCGCGTTGCCGGCGGCCGACGCGTTGACCGCAGGCGACGGGGTCAGGTCGGTGTCTTGACGGCCTCCGATGGTCTGTTCGCGCCAGGAACCAATCGCCTTCACGCTGAACTCGTCGAGCCCCGGAACCGGGCCAACGTCCCAGTTCATGATACCCCAACTGCCGACGCTGAGGACGTCGTACAACTGAGGCCAGTTCGCGGAGAAGTGATACGGATCCGTTTTCTCTTTGCAGTAGTCGGCGAGCCCCGGCGTAAGGTCCTGCAGACCGGTCTCGGTCACGAAGACACACTCCCCGGCTTCTCCGTAGTTCCGCGAACGGTCCCAGTTGCCCGAGATGTCGATCGTCACGTCTTCGTGCGGGATGATGCGGAGGGACCCGAGGAACGCCATCGAGCTGCGATCGTTCCAGCCCTCATCGCGGAGCTCGTTGTACATATAGCCGGCACGGTTCTGGGATCCGAACGCGAGCCGCATGAAGACATGGTCTTCCAGAGGGCCGATGTTGATCGGAAGATTCAGCATCGCCCTCGTGTCGACGAGGTTCAGCCCATGACTGTTCGGTGCATCGATGTTGCCGGTGCGCATGAACGCATACGCCTCCAACTCCTCGCTCGGCTTCTGGGTCGTGAAGTTGACCGCACCGCCGACCGTGTTCTTTCCGAAGAGCGTCCCCTGCGGTCCGCGCAAAACTTCGATCTGGGCGACGTCGACGACGTCGAGCAGTGAGCCCTGCGCACGCGGAAGAAACACGCCGTCGACGTAAATTCCGACACCCGGGTCGAACGACGTAAGCGCACGCGGCGTGCCGACGCCGCGGATGTACACAAGAGCCTCGGTGCCCGTGGAGGAGGTCTGAAAGCTCAGGTTCGGGACTAGCTGCTGAATGTCGTCGATCCGGTTCACACCCGCTTCGCGCAGAGTCGTCTCCGACAGCGCCGTCACGGAAACCGGTGTGTCTTCGAGCAGCTCGTCGCGTTTACGGGCGGAAACCACGATCTCTTCGACCCGGGCCTGACGACGCGGGGTCTCGAAGCCCGGCGTGTTCCCGTCCGCGATCTCGTCCGCTTCCGCCTGGATGCCATCCGACTCGTTCATGGCGTCGGCACTCACGTCCGTCGGGGTCTCGATGCTCTCGAGATAATCGGACGGCGCAACGTTCTCGTCCTGCGCCAAGGCCGGACTGGCTATCAGCCAGAGCAGGGTCCCAAGAACGACGGTCAAACGATACCGGGCTTCAATCACGTTTCTCTCCTCCACGCTGGACCCGACCGAGCGCGCCCAGCCACCGCTTGCAATCACCCGGCGGCTACGATGCAGGCCGCCGGCGACACGAACCGGCCCTATTGGCACGCCGTCCAAATATGCGAAAAGCAACCGAAATTGAAGCAACGTAAGGTATTTTAACGAAAATCCGACGATGCGCCGGAATCAGCGAGGATGTCGCCTGCGCGGATGGACCGCGTGACGCTCGGCGCGCAGGTACGGGGTCCCAGGAGGCCGAGGTCCGGCTGATCACCCAGAGCGAAAGGTCAGCAGAAATCGTGCTTGGATTTTAATTAATAATCTCGTGAACTATTCACCAATGGGTTCACCAAATGATCCAAGACCGGATCCCGCGCAGCGGATCGTCCCGGCCCTGAACTGCGGCGACGCTACCGCGGCCATCGAGTTCCTCTGTCCCCCCTTCGCGTTCGAGGAGCGTTATCGACACACGGACGGCGACCGCGTCGGCGTTGCCTCTCAACTCTGCGTGTTCGCCGCCGATCTCGACGCGCACTTCGCTGAGGCGCGCGACGCCGGTGCGGCCGTGCTCGAGCCGGGCGAGAACCACGGCAGCCGCCAATACCGTGCGGTCGACCCCGAGAGCCATCGCTGGATTTTCACGCAAGCAGAGGTCGAGCCGTGAACGGAACCGCGCTCGACCAGACGCGGTCCGCCCACGCCGACCCCACGCGCCGCGGCGTCATCGACCTCTTGAGCCGTGGCCCCAAGCCCGCGTGCGCATCTACCGTCTGCGTCGAAACCCCTTCGAGAGTCTCGACTCGTGGCTCCGTCAAGTCGAGTCGTTCTGGACCAACTAACAGGACGCGTTCAAGCACCACGCCGAACGCAAGCCCCAGAGAGAGAAGCGATGAGCGCAAATTAGGTAACCGTCTGGACGATCGTCCACGTCGATCCGGGCACGGCGTTCGAAATCTTCACTGAGAACGTCGACTCCTGGTCTGGGATGACCTCGCGGACCCAAAGAAACCTGGAACTCGATCGGCGCCGAAGCCGACCGAGTCCTGCGGCCAAACTCCATGCGAAAACCGACCCCTGTCCTCGTCATGCTCATGTCCGGATCTGCGTTGTCGCTGGGCATCGCGGTTGCAGCCGGCGCATCGGACGAAACCACACGGCACCAGGGAGTCGCAGAGGAGAAGAACTGGACGGCGCTTTCTCGAGAGTCGCCGGAAGCGTAGAAGTAAGGCTATGTCGGGGCATCATAGTTCCATCTCGATCGCGGCCGCTCTGTCGCTGACTCTTCTCGTGGTCCTCCTGGGCTCTGGCGCAGGTCTCTTTCCGAGCACTCCGCAAGCTACAGCGGCCTCCCCCGCGGACGCGGAGGCCCAGGCGTTTCGGATCACCTATCCGATGGACGGCACCCTGTTCCCTCCCGAAATCGTCGCGCCGACATTCCTGTGGGCAGGCGGACCCGAGGACGTCGCATCGTGGAGCATCGTCGTCCGTGACGATTCAGGCGACGTAGTCGTGAAGGCCTCCGCAGCCGAGCCTCGGTGGCGGCCGTCCGAAGAAGAGTGGAAGCAGATCAAGGAAGGAAGCCTGGAACGCGACGCCGAGGTGACCGTGTCCGCCACAACCCGAGCGTCGGCTCGCGTGAAGATCCGCACGTCCAAGGATGCGGTCGGCGATTCTCTCTTCTACCGGGAGGTCCCGCTCCCCTTCCTCAAAGCCGTGCAGGATCCGTCCAAGATCCGCTGGCGCTTCGGAACGATCGACATGGAGGACGGTCCCCCGATCGTGCTGCAGGACCTGCCGGTATGCGGCAACTGTCACTCCTTCGCCGACGACGGGAGCGTGCTGGGCCTCGACGTCGACTACGGCAACGACAAGGGCGGCTACGGCATCATGCCCGTGTCGTCCCACATGGTGATGGACGACGAGACCATCATCACCTGGGCGGACTACAAACGAAAAGACGGCGAGGTCACCTTCGGGCTCCTCTCGCGCGTCTCACCGACGGGACGCTACGTCGTCAGTACGGTCAAAGACCGGTCGGTATTCGTCGCGCTCGACGATCTCATGATCTCGCAGCTCTTCTTCCCAATCAAAGGCATCCTGGTCGTCTACGACCGCGAGACCGAAACGTTCCTCTCGCTTCCGGGCGCCGACGACCCCGAGTACGTGCAAACCAACGCCGTATGGAGCCCCGACGGCACTGAGATCGTCTTCGCGCGCGCGAAGGCCTACCGCCCGGAGCACCTGGAGCAGAGCAACTCCGCGCTGCTCGACGAGACGGACGTCCCGGAGTTCACCGTGGACAACAAGCCATTCCGCTACGACCTCTACCGCATCCCCTTCAACGACGGGAAGGGAGGAACGGCCGTGCCTCTCACCGGAGCACACGACAACGGCATGAGCAATTACTTCCCGAAGTACTCGCCCGACGGGAAGTGGATCGTGTTCACCAAGTCCGACAACTACATGCTGCTGCGTCCCGACAGCGAGTTGTACATCGTTCCCACCGCGGGCGGCGAAGCACGGCGGTTGAAATACAACACGGCGCGCATGAACTCCTGGCATAGCTGGTCCTCGAATAGTCGCTGGCTGGTCTTCTCGTCGAAGGTGAACGGTCCGTACACGCAACTGTTTCTCACCCACATCGACGACGAAGGAAACGACACTCCGCCCGTCCTTCTGGAGCGCTTCACCTCAGCGGACCGCGCCGCGAACATTCCCGAATTCGTCGCCATCCCCGGTGATGCCATCGAGGAGATCCGCGAACAGTTCTTGGACCCGTACTCGTTCTTGCGCGCGGGCACGGCCAACCAGCGTACCGGCGACATGGCGGGTGCACAGCGCGCCTTCCGCCGCGGGCTGGAGCTCGCCCCGGGCGACGCCGAGCTTCACAACGCACTCGGGTGGAGCCTGTTCCAGGACGGGAAACCCAAGGAGGCCGCCAAAGAGTACAGGAAGGCGCTCGCGGCCGACCCGAAGCTAGCGAAGGCGCACAACAACCTGGCCCTGGTCTTGGTCGAGCTCGGCTGGCTGCCCGAGGCCGCCTCACATTTCCAGGCCTCCCTCGCAATCGAGCCGCGCTGCGAGATCTACAGCGACCTCGGATACACGTACTCCTCGATGCGTCGACACGGCGAAGCGGAAGCGGCTTACCGAAAGGGCATCGAGCTGGATCCGAACTGCTCGTCCGCACACGCGAACCTCGGGATGACGCTCACGCGAGCCGGCTCATTCGCCGAAGCCGAGTCCCACTACCGCACGGCTTTGCCCGGGAAGCCCACCGCGGAGAACTACAACGGCCTCGGATTCACTCTCGACCGGCAAGGGCGCACGGATGAAGCCATCGCCGAGTTCCAGCGGGCAATCGAAATCGATCCGCACTTCACGCCTGCCTACAACAATCTGGCCAGCTCCCTGGCGAGACAGGGAAAGCTCGACGAAGCGGTGAACTACTACCGTCGTTCGATCGCGGCGAAGCCGACCACGGCTGCCTACTACGCGCTCGGTGGCATCCTACAGACGCAGGGCAAGAAGGAAGGCGCGGCAACCCAGTTCGACAGGGCGCGAGCCCTCGCGGCGAGCAGGTAACTCCACCTGCCAATCCCTCTCGCTCTGTGAGACTCTCATTGCGTGAGAGCATGCGCCACTCCCGTACGCCGTCGACGGTTCAAACGGTCGGGCGACCGGATCGCCGACGGCAGCCGAGCGCACGGACACCTATGCGGCTCCGCAGCGGTTCTCCCTTGACTGCCCTCATACAGGGCAGATATCTCTGACCATTCTCAACTACATCTTAACGCTGCACCAAGTCCTTGGAGCAAGGCAGGAGAAGCACTCATGAGATCAGCCCGTCTGGGTTCCATCGCGGCATTCGCTCTCGGCTGCGCAGCCGCATTTGTGCCGAGCACGGCGCAGGCAGCTGCGATCACGGTCAGTCCCGGAGAGTCGATCCAGGACGCAGTTGACGCTGCAACTCCCGGCTCCACCATCATCGTCCTACCCGGCGACTACGTGGAAACTCACGGCGGCTTCGCCTCGGTGCGAATCACCAAGTCTCTGAAGCTGGTGGCGAAAAGCAAGCTGCCCGACCTGAAGGTCCGCATCCTGCCCGGCCCCGGGCAGACGAGTGGCATCCTGATTGAACCGGAGAATCCTGGTGATCCCGATGTCGAGCGCGTCACCGTCCAGGGCTTCACAGTCGAGGGCTACTCGCGGAACGGCATCTGGACGCGACACGCCAATCGGTTCCGCATCATCGGAAACGAGTTGATCAACTGCGACCACGTCGGGATCTTCCCGACGCTCTCGGCGAACGGACTGGTGAAGAAGAACCTCGCCTATGGCACGCTCGATGCGGCCCTCTGGGTCGAGGCGGCCACCAACGTTCGCGTCATCAAGAACGAGTTCCGCACCAGCCCGACCGGCCTCGAAATCTCGATCTCGACGAACATCAAGGTCAAGAAGAACCACGTGCATCACAACACGGTTGGCGTCGGCCTTTACCCCGCGAACTTCGCGTCGATCGCCTCGCCGTACACGTCGGAAGAGAACGGTGATTGGGACATCACCGGAAACTATATCCACGACAACAACTTCCCGAATCCCGTGACGGGCGGGCTCGTAGGCGCGCTCCCCGCGGGAATCGGCGTTTTGCACCTCGGGATCGATCGGGTCACCTACAGGAAGAACCAGATCCTGAACAACGACTTCCTCGGACTCGGGTTGCTCGACTACTGCTTCGTGATCGACGGCGAGACGTTCGACTGCAACAACGACCCGCCCATCCACAACCCGGCACCGGATGACAACGTGCTCATCAACAACGAGATCACCGGCAACGGCGGGAACCCGCCCAGCGGAGGAATCGGCTTCCTCGCCGCGGACGTCCTGTCAATCGGCAGCACAACCAACTGCCGGAAGAACAACTCGATTGGCTTGCTGGTCGGCGTACTCGCCCCCTGCTAATCCGCATCGTCTTCGACCGCGGGGGACGGTGCTCGGCTTTCGGCTGAGCACCGTCCCCCTGCCGCCCCACACATTCTGACCCACCGCAGGAGAACTGTTCACATGAACCTTCCCCACGTCACTTCTTGCATTGCCCTTGCGGGCCTCGTTGCTCTTCCGATGAGCGCTCATGCGTACGGCGGCGGCATCTCTTCAGGCGTTCTTGGCCCAAGCGGTTGCAACACCTGCCACACTGGCGGCACCTCGCCCGTCGTATCGCTCACCGGGCCGACGACCGTCACCGCGGGAACCACGAACGAGTATCTCCTGATCATCACGTCCCCTCCCGGCCAGCTGAGTGGTGGTCTCAGCGCCTCTTCGCTCCTCGGGGACATGTTGGTGGGCGGCTCGGAGTCGGCCCTGACACAGGTCACGGCGAGTGGTAGTGGCAACAACGACGTCACCCACCTGAGTGCGAAAGCCGGGGATGGAACGGACGTCCGCTTCAGCTTCTTCTGGGAAGCACCCGGCTCGGCCGGACCCGCAACCATCGATGCCTGGGGCAACGCCGTCGACGGGACCGGGTCCCCCACCGGCGACGCCTCAACGTTCGCGTCTCTCGCCATCACCGTCGAGGCCGGCGCGTCGCCGCTCGTCCCGGCCACGTCGCCGTGGTCCCAAGCGGGCATGATCGCGCTCCTCCTCGGAGCCGGCAGCCTGTTCGTTCTGCGCCGTCGTTCGTCGCTCTTCTAGAGCAGAGCAACCTCTCGGAAGGATCCGGTTCCTGCACGCGAGTCGCAGGGACCGGGCCTCACCGCGCGCCCGCGCCATAGTCCACGAGACTTCTTCTCGCGTCCGACCAGCCTTCTCCGCCAGTGCGTCACCGCACCGCCGGGGCTTTTGCGCACGCGTCGTGCGAAGCTACGTCCGTGGCCACATCGATGACCCTGGACAAGCTGCTCTCAACCCTGTTCGAAACCCCGGAGCCGGTCGACGGCTCGAACATGCGCCGCTTCCTAACAGCGGCGCGGGGGGCGACCGACACGCCGGATCCCTTCGAACGGCTCGTACACGTCGCCATGCGGGCGGACCGGAGAACCGCGGCGGCCGCGGCCGGACATCAGGCTGCCATCTTACGACTCTTCCCCGAGGTCCCACCGGGTGCGATCACGGCATTCTGCGTCAGCGAAGAAGGCGGGGCACGCCCCACGGCGATCCAAGCGACACTCCAAGCGCAGCCGGACGGCCGCCATCTACTTAGCGGCGAAAAAAAATGGGGCACCATGTCCCCAGACGCCGATACCCTGTTCATCGCAGCGTCCATTGGCACCGAGACCATCGACGGGCGCGAGCGGAATCAGATCCGCATGGTCGGCATCCCCGCGGACCGCTCCGGCATCCAACTGACGCCGCGCACGCACGATGGAATCGTCTCCGAGATGCGGATCGCCGACCTGAGCCTGCGCGACGTCGAGGTTCTGCCCGACGAGGTCCGAGAGGGGGACGGCTTCCAGAAGTACGTGAAGCCCTTCCGACTGATCGAAGACGTGTTCGGGAACGCCGGCACACAGATCGCCGCCTTCGGGTTCGGTCGGAGGCACGACTGGCCCCAGAACGAGCTCGAAGACCTACTGGCGCTCATCACCCAAGCCTGGGCGATCTCGCAAACCGATATGGCGGCCGCGCCTGCCGTGCTCGCAATGGCCGCCTACTTCCGCCGCTCGAACGAAGTATGGGAGTCGTTGTCGGATTCGTGGTCGCGCGCCACTCCGGCCGAGCTCGAACGCTGGCACCCCGAGGTGGGGCTTCTTCAGGTCGCGCAGAAAGCCCGTGAGATCGGCCGCGAACGGGCGTGGGGTTCGCTCCAGAAGTGATATCGAGCCGCGCTTCCGCAAGACGCCGGAGGCACGAAAGACCCAGCCGCGGCGCACCCCGGAATCAGGCGAACGCGCTCGCCATGTCTTCGGCGAGCGTGGCTTCGATCCGCTCGAGCGTCGCACCACGGACGCGCGCCCTCGTGTTCACGTAGGCGCCGCGGGGAAGCTGTGCGAGCTTCTGGGCGTGCGCGAGCGCCGTCGGGAGCAGGTCGTCGGGACCGACCACCGCATCGAGAAAGCCCGCATCGACCGCAGTGTCGGGGCCGTAGATCTCGGCCTGAATGGTCGCGCGCTGAAGATGACGCTTCGAGAGACGGTCGGCAGCGAACTCGAGCAGGAAAAGCGGCGCCGTCATCCCGATGGCAACCTCGTTGAATCCGATCTTGAAGTCTCCCGACGTCCCGATCCGTTGATCGCCGGCACAAAGGAGAACCGCTCCCATTGCCAGCGCATGTCCCGTGCACGCGAGAACGACCGGAGTCGGGTGGCGGGCTACCTGAACAGCGAGTTCCGCACCCGCGGTCACCAGCTCCCGGCCGGCATCGGCACCGGCCTTCAACACGCTGAGGTCGAACCCCGCGGAGAAGCGGCCGGGGCGACCCGTCAGAACGACGGCTCCGGCCTCATCACCCGCACGGCGAAGCGCGTCGCTGACAGAGGCGATCAGATCGGGGCTCAGGGCGTTCGCCTTACCGTCGTCCAGCCGCAGGATGGCGACGTCGCCGTCGCGCTCGCATGTAAGAGAATCGCTCATGCCCGCAAGCCTATCAGATGAATCCGGGCTCCGCGCACACGCCCTTCTTTAGTTCAGCTCGCCTCCTAGTTCAGCGGATACGTCGGTCGGAACCACGCCTCGTCGCCATTGCGAAGGAGGCCCGGCCCGATCGTGCAGCCGTTGTCGAACGCCCCAGCGAGACGGCGAAGCTACGCCCCTCTGGTTCCCCGCGATTATCGTAGCGCTCGACAACGCGTCGAACGACACCCTGATAACGACGAATCACGTCGCGGAGATTCTCCGGATCGAGCGGTGCCTAAAACGGTGTCGACTCGACCAGGTCGCAGAACATGATCGTGATCTGACGTCGCTCCGCGACATCCTCTGTCGGAGTCACCCCTGGTCAGTGACGACGACGCCCTGGGCGAGCGCGAGCTGCTCTTGCGTCTTTCGGATCCTCGAGTTCAGCCAGTCGATCTCGTAGGCGTTCCGCAATCCCTCCTTTGCGGCCTCTCGAAGTGATTTCAGGACGCCGAGCCGCGCCTCGAGGCCCGCGACATGAGCTTCGTCTGCCGCAAGCGCCACGTCGAGCAGCTGGATCGCGCGGATCGGCTTCCCTTCCGCGAACTCCAGCTGCGCTCGCTCGACCAGGGCATCCACCCCGGCGAGTTCGGCGATTGCGGCATACGAGTCGCTTGCCGGCACCGGATACAGCTCTGCGGTCGAATCGAAATGGAACCAGGTCGCGTAGTATTCCCAGATGCTCTTCACGCCCCAAGAAACACGCCCGTGGATCTGGCGCAGCTCCAGTTCCGGCGGCAGCGTGATCTCCGTCATGAGCTGATGGACGGTCTTCCCGGCGTTCATCCCTTTGACCGTCTCGTCGTGCACGTACTGGACCGCGTCGCGCATGCGGACCAGGTCCGCCCGGATCTTGTCGCGACCTTCGATCGGATTGTTGTGACTCGGGATGATGATCTCGGGTTCGAGTGCGATGATCCGGTCGAGCGACGCGATGTACTCGATCGGCTTGCGAACCTTCTCACCGCGCATCGTGAAGATGTTCGGGAACTGCGGGAAGAGCGGGCCGAAGAAGTCGCCACTCAACAACACCTTCGACTGAGGCAACCACAAACAGATATTGTCGGCGCCCTCGGCACCCGGCGTCGGCAGAACTTCGAACCGAACCCCACCCTGCTCAAACACGAACGGCTCGTCGCCGACAACGATCGTCGGCTCGACTCCGCCGTACGAGATCAGCGGAATGTTCGGTAGCTCCTCGGGGATGAACGGAAACAGCGTGCGATTCCGCGCGTGGAAGTACGGCTCTAACTGCTTCAGGTAACGCTGCTCCTCCTCGAACTCGCGATGCGCAACGATCTCCGTGTCGCTACTGGTCCAGAAGGGGGTCCCGCCTTCGTGATCCGCATGGGAGTGACTGACGATTACGTGCGTCACCGGTCGGTCGGGAACGATCTCCTCGAGAACACGCCGCTGCTTCGCCGCCTGGATCGAGAGGCCCGTGTCGAAGATGACGTTACCTTCGTCCGTCGAAATCAACTGCACGTTCCCCACGCCCCGCGCCTGGTAGACGTTGTCGGTGAGCTGGCGCGCCTCGATCGGAACATTGATCAAGTCGGCCGCACGCTCCATCTCACCGGACTCCGAGACCAGACCCTCGAGTCTCTCCTGAGCGATGTTGCCTACGGCCTCCCCGGCGCGAAGCTTCGCCTCAGTGCGAAGATCGTCTGACAGCAAGAAGAGAGCCGCCACTGCGGCGAGGACTGCGAGGACTGCGCCCAAGAGGACCCCTGTTCGCGACTTGTTTTGACTCATGCACCCTCCGGAGCGGCCTCGCGGGAATCCAACCGCCGTCTCGGTTCAAATATAAGCCACTCGCCTCAACTGAAAGAATGCCCGTCATGCCCGAAAGGCCGACGGTTTCGCCTCTTAGTCCCCCGAACTTCCGAGTATCGCAACCAGCGCGTGGGTCAACGATCGAATGAAACCTCGCGATCTTTCGCGTATCGCTTAAGCCGCCTCTGGACCGCGTTTGAGGCCAAGAGCTTCGACGTGACCATGCCCGATGAAGTCTCGATGACCACACAGGGGCGCGCGTACTCCTCGCCGATCCGGTACACGCCGTAGTCCGGATCTTCCGCCTCACATGTAGTAGCGCCAGTCGAACGTGAACCGGAGGCCGAACGACCACACCGTCTGCAGGTCTACAGTCTCGCCCCCTTGGGGGAGCACCACGCTGACGTTCGACGGCACGTCCGCGCCGACAAAGAGCTGGAACAAGAGCTGCGAGCTCTGATCGCTCGAGAAGGATCGGTAGGGGCGATATTCAGCGATCGGCAAGTCGAAGAGCGTCGAGTCGTAGTCCAACAGGGTATCCACCCCGGAATCGATCAGACCGCCGGGAGCCGCGAGGCGGTCCGAGTCGCCCAAGATACCGTAGAAGTTCACTCCGAGTTCGCGTCCCAGCACGAACTGAAATCGCCCAACCCGAGTGGCCATTCCCTGTTGCCAGGGGATGAAGCCACCGTTGCCCGCCGTGACCGCCATCTTCGTGTAGACGTCGGGCGCAACGAAGAGGAGCGGCGACATCAGCAACAGGTCACCGGGAATGAGAAAGAACGGCATGCGGAATCGAGTCGCCAACCCAATTCGTGACGGGATCGTCGCGCTGATGCTCCCAAAATCCTTCGTAGCCTCGCTGTCGGAGAGCGACGAACTGGAAGCCGTATCCGCCCGCAACCCGACCTGCGCGAACACGAGGCCATCACCGGATTCACCGATCACGCCGTCGAGACCCAACCCGGCGCGCGCCGCGATGTCGAGGCCGCCTATCGCGCCCGATTGCTCGCCGGGAACGAAACCGCCCGAGACAGCACGAGCGTCGATCGCAGCGGCGAGACCGACGAACGGCCCGATCTCCGCGCGAAACCTGGGCAACGCGCCCAACCCAGCGCCGAGTCCGGGCACGGCCGTCGGCAACAGGATCTCGTAAACCGACTCACTGACGTCGCTCCCCCGAGCCTGGCCCGGGGGAGCCGCCGGCATCGTGTCACTCTTGCACACATCGAACGCTTCAACGCTCATCGGAATCTCGCGCGTGAGTTCGAAGTCGACCGCATGCTCGTTGCCGGCCGCCGTGTCCAGGACCTGGTTGAGGCTCTTTACGATCGCTTCGGCGGCAAGCTCCGCATCCTGCGGTCGCATACGTGCATCGCCCATCAGGACGACGCCTGATTTCTGACGCCCCCACGTGAAGGCCTCGAGTCCAACCTCGTTGTAGTAGTCGTGCGTCCCCTTGCGTTGCGACGCGTCGCCCCAGGTACCGGCCACGTGCCCGGCGGCGAACATGTCCTCGAGGAAGTGCAGACCGAACGCCTCGTCGATGAGCATCGCGCGGGCATAGGCCTTCCGTTGCTCCAGCGTGAGCCCGCCCTGCGCAATTCGCCTGGCCTTCTCCAACGCGCGCATGTGGTACCAGGCGTACACACCCATCGCGTTGATCTCGGAATCCGCGGCAAGCGTAATCTTGCTGTAGGGGACGGCCTCGGTATCGACGCTCGGGCGCGCGAGCAGAAAGTGCGCGTTGTTCGCCCCCGCGCGTGTGGCGTACTCGGGGTCCGCGTTCTGCAACCGCGTATCCGCGGTGCGCAAGGCGTTGGTCCGCTCTGCGCGAACCGCCTCGCTCGCCATCCGACGCTGAAAGTCACTCAACGGCCCCGTCGAGACGTCCTGCTGGTCCACCGGCACCGACACCTCGACCTGCGCGAGATCCTTCTTGAGTTGAGCCGACACGTCGGCGACCTCGAGGATCCACTCCGACTCGAGTACGGTTTCCAGCGCATCTGCGGCCGAGCACGAGTGATCCCCCGCAATCGCGGAGAACGCGGCCCAATCGATACAGGTCGGCGTGGTCGACTGTTCCCGATCGGCGCCCTGCGCACAAAGCCGCGTGGTGCCCGAGCGCGCTTCCTCCCAGAAGGTGTCGAAGACCTCCCGTCGCTCGGGGTCCAGGGTTTCGACGCTCAGGAGCGCGATGTCGCGGTGCTCGGGGTAAACCCAAGCCGAGGCGGGCGACCCCGATAGCACCGAGACGCTCGCTACGAGCAAGAAGACCGCAGAGACGAAACGACGTCGCGAAGCGCACCGCCGCAAGCGGCTCGCAAAAATCAACGCCTCGACGGAACGAACTCGGTAGACCCACATGGCGTAACCCCCTCGGTGAGTCGGCATACCTCCATCGTGAGGGATGGGACAAACGACGGACGGGGTCACGGCTCGGTTCTTGACGTCGAAAGATCCTCCTGCACGTGCCCCGCGACCGCCTCGATGAGCACTTCGCGCGGGAAGTCGTTCTCGTCCGCGCCGAGGTCGGCGATCCACGAGTGCGAGCGGGCGATCGGCAATGCGATCGCAAGATGGTCCGCATTGAGAAAACCGAGAAGCGCGCAGCCCCGGGATGATCTGATCGTAGAAGATTAGCTGGCCGTCGTTGCGTGGATCGACCTGACTGAGCTCTTCATACGCGCCCTCGGGGCAATTGGAGATCCGATCGGGTTTCGGGAACGAAACGAGTGAGTAGTAGCGAATGTCTTCGGGCAAGGGGTGTTCAGCGAGCCATCGCTGGCGCCGTTTTGGCTTGAGGCTGTCCAAGGCCTCCAGAATGTCGACGATTGCTTTGGAATGACCGATCAAGATGAGGCCGCCCTTCCCCTGCAGGTCCTCGCGCGACACGAGCGCGTCACGGATCATCGCGGCGTTCTTCTCGCTGCTCGAAAGCCCGTTCACGCGAATCTCGGTCAGCTTGAAGCCGTCCCGGGCGACGTACCTCGGGGATCCGGACGGGAGGCTCGAGGAAGCTCTTTATGCAGCTCCCACCGAGGCCGAGAACAGCGACGAAAGTGGCCTCGCCCGAATCCCGGTCCAGATCGACCGGCCGTCCCGTTCCCGGGGGCTCGAAAGCAACTTCCGTCAATGCCTCATCGCACGGGCGATGGTCCGCAAAGGGCTCTCCGCGAGCTTCGTTCACCGCACAGAAGATCTCGCGGAAGCGCGCCACGGGAGACCACCGAGCCTGCCCTCGGACGGGAATGCGGCCCTGAGGGCCCGATCGGCCGACATGCGCTCTGCCGAGTTGTAGCGAACCGCCCCTTTCAAGCTATGGTTGAGCCCGTCCGATCCGGAGCAGCCGCGGCAGTAAGCGCCGACTCCCGATTCGGTAAAACCCCTTCCTACGAAGTCTTATTTCGACCGATTGAGGAGTCTGCCCGATGAGTGCCGTGCCCAATGGAGTCACCAACACCCGCAACCAACCGTTCCTCGCCGGACAGCTGACGCCGGCCTCCGAGGAACTCGACGTCGAGGCCTGTAAGATCACCGGCGAAATCCCCGCGAAACTCCGCGGGATGTTCGTGCAGAACGGGCCGAACCCTCGTTTCGAGCCAACCGGCCGGTACCACATGTTCGACGGCGACGGCATGCTCCACGGGATCAACTTCAAGGACGGCGCGGTCTCGTACAAGAACCGCTGGATCCGCACCCCGATGCTTCAAGCGGAGCTCCGTGCCGGCCGCGCACTCTATCCCGGCCTCGCCGACCTGATGAACTTCCCCGATGCCGAGCTGGTCGGAGACGCCGGACCGATCAAGAACCCGGCGAACACCCACATCGTCAAACACTCGGGCCGATACTTCGCGCTCTACGAGACGGGCAACCCCGTCGAAGTCACCGCCGACCTCGATACCCTCGGCATTCGGGATTTCGACGGCAAGCTGCCCTCGGGCATGACAGCTCACCCGCGGATCGATCCCGCAACGCAGGAGATGTTCTTCTTCGTGTACTCGCCGTTCGAGCCCTACCTTCGCTACTTCGTTGCGGACGCGGAAGGGAAGCTGGTCCATTCGGTCGACCTCTCTACGCCAGCACCCGCGATGATCCACGACTTCTTGATCACCGACGAGCACGCCATCTTCCTGGACTCTCCCGTCGTCTTCAACATGAACGCGATCAACGACGGTGGCTCGATGGTCAAGTACAGCCCCGAGAATGGCACGCGCCTCGGTGTAATGCCGCGCTTCGGCAAGGCGGAAGACATCACCTGGTACGAGATCGAGAACGGCCACGTTCAGCACTTCTGGAACGGCTGGCACGAGAACGGCATCGTCGAACTCTCCGGCACTTTCAACTCGAACCCTCAGTTCGGGATGGACACTGGCGACGACCTGCACGACTCGAGCGCGTCCGGCCAGGCGGGCGTGCCCACACGCTTCAAGATCGACCTCGCGAAGGGCAAAGCCACCGTCGAGAAGTTCGACGACATGGAAGGCGACTTCTGCCGCTTCAACGACGAAATGAACGGTAGCCGAACCCGTCATCACTACATGGGTGGCTTCCTGAACGAGCGCGGAACGATCGGCGAGTTCGACACTGTCGTGAAGTACGACGATCAAACGAACAAGCGTGACGTCTGGCACTCCGGCAAAAACCACCATGTTGGGGAGGCCGTATTCGCGCCCAACCCGAACGCCACCGCCGAGGACGACGGGTGGCTGCTCGTCACCGACCACGACCACGTCGAGAACACCACCGACGTCTGCGTGGTGGATGCTCAGAACGTCGGTGCCGGCCCGATCGCCCGCGTTCACATGCCGCAGAAACTGCCCTTCGGCTTCCACGTCAACTGGTTCAAGGACGAGAACTAGTCGAGCGCTCCACCAGGCCTCGATTCCAACACGAGCCCGGCGCTCGAAGGCCGAGTGCCGGGTTCGTGTTTCTTTTTCACCGAGCGGCGGTTCCTTACCGATTCCGGGGACGCGTCAGGTGAGGCCCTCACGCGCGATTGCCTCGTTGAGCTTGCCGCCGTCGTAACTCATGGTCTTCACCGGCGTGAGTTCGAGCACAACGCGACGCTTGGTGTCGAGCATCCCGCGCATCACATCCTGAGCGTCCTGCATGTCTGGGAGGAGCGTTTTCGAGAACTCGGAGAAGAACCAATCGAGAGTCTCTCGATCGGCGTGAACCACGCACGTCGTCTTGATGGTCAGCGTGCAATCGGGTCCCATCTCGGTACCGTCTCCCGTGATGACGACGCAGCTCTTCGGTCGCTTCTGCAGCGCACGAACCCGCGGGCGCTGGCTGCTCGTCGTGACCCAGATCTTGCCCTTTGCCCACATGTAGCGATGGCTCACCCCGACCGGAGCACCGTCGGTCGTCGTCCAGCACACGACACACATGCGCTGCAGGGCGAACAGCCGTTCTTGCTGCTCGGCATCGAGGGGATATCCGGACACTTCTTCGAGATTGGCCATGCAGTGAGTTCTAAGAGGAAATCTGAGGAATCGCCAGAAAGAGGGCCCGAGTCGATTGCACGACCCGCCGCGACCGCGGGATCCTCACCTCGGAGATCCACGAGAGCCAGGGAGTACAAGTCATGAGCAACGACGCACTACGAACGCTGACGGACAAAAGCGAGATCATCGACGTATTCAATCGCTATGCCACCGGCATCGACCAGCGAGACGAAGCGCTCTTCCGTGCGTGCTTCGTGGAGGACCTCCAGGTCGAGATGGAGGGCGTGGAACCCATCACGGGAGGCGCGACCCAGTGGGTCGATCTCGCCCTCTCCGCCGTCGGGGGATACGAGACGACGCACCACATCGTGACGAACCACGACATCCGGATCGACGGCGACCAAGCGACCGGCGTAGCCTACCTCCAGGCCCAGCACTGGAACCCGGACTCGAGCTTCCTGGTGGGCGGCTACTACACCAACGAGTTCAGACGCACGAATGACGGCTGGCGCATCAGCAAGCTCACCCTGAAAGTCACCTGGACCAAACCCGGATAGGGGACGTTGGTTAGTCTCGCGATTTTTGTTTAGTCGCGGACGCCAACCGCGCCTGCTCGAGCTGGAGTTCCACCGCGACTAAACAAAAATCGCGAGACTAACCAACGTCCCCTCCTAGAATCCCGTCGGCTTCAAGGGAAGCATCGCGATGACCTCCGCCTCGCAGAGAAGCTCGGGGCGGCACAGCGGAGCATCGACGAATGCGTACGGGAAACCCTCGAAGCCGCGGCGTGCACAGATCGCGCGGACCGCCAACGCGTCGCTCGGCTGCTTCAAATACATCACGCCCGACATCAGACTTCCGAACGTCGTGCCCTGGCCTTCGAGCAGGGACTCGATGTTGTCCAGCATGCGTTCGGCCTGGCGCTCGAGGTCGCCGACGTGAACCGTCTGTCCGGCCGCGTCGATGCTCGCGGTGCCGGAGACGTGGAGCACGACCTTGTTCACTTCTACGACTCGCAAGCCACGGGCGAAGTCCGCGCCGTAACTCCATGCTTCGTTGAGAGACGGTGTCGACATCTGCTGGATGTCGATCGGCCGCGGCGACTTCATCGCGTGCAGGCTCAGAGAGAAGTCGTGCGCGCCAGAAAACGGGATGCCCTGGACGCCGGTGCTCGCCGGACGCTGTTCGACCCCGCAATCCTCGAAGAACTCCCGGCGGGCTGCGTTCAAAGCGTCGTAGTCCCGGCCGATGTCGCGCAGATGGATCCACGTGCGGACGACGTCGTGAAACCCCATCCCAGCGTGGGCGAGCAGCTGCTCAGCGACGCGGAACATGTCCTTCACCTGCACAGCCGGATCCGCGCCGAGGCCGTAGAGGTTCGACGCGTGAAGCGAGACCTGGTCTCCGAGCCGAACCAACCGTGCACCCGAGAGCGCGCATCCTTCACACGAGCACGACGGCTCGACCGAGAGATCCTGCACCGACGATGCGTCGCGATCTTGGGGGACGACGACCGATGCGGCGAGCTCGAGGGCGGCCGGAGCCTCCAAAGGCGCCTGCCCAATGACCACCGGGCGCGGCGCGTCCCCGGCCTGGCCGAGCTCGCCTAGGACCTTCGAACGCGCCTCCAGAATCAGCGGAAGATCACGGCCGGCATCCCGAACGAAAAGGGTCTCGCCGGAGAGATCGCGGAAGGACGCACCTTGCCCGGACAGATTCTCGGCAAGCGCCCGATACGCGACGCGAGCCTGTTCTGCCGGATTCTGCTCGTGGTCCGGGCGGCAAAGAACCGCGACCTCGTCAGCCTCCGGCCCCGTAAACCGCTGGAGCGCGGTCGAGCAGTCTCCCGCAGACACCGCTTCAACTCTCAACCGACGAACGAGTCACGTGCCGGGCGTCCACTCAAGCCCGGCGACCTCAACACCCCGGCAGGTCTCCGGTAATGGTGCCCACTTCGTTTCCGCTGCCGCAGTTGTTCGTGCCGCCCAAAACGAGAAAATCGGAGGCGAGTGGCGCGAACGTGCCCTCCGGAGGATCGGCGGCGTTGCCGGTGATCACGTTGTTCGTGAAGCGATTGTTATCGGGCGACGTGTCGCTGAAGGCGGGCGGGTTGTTCTCGCAGCTGTTCGCGGTCCCGTCCACGGCGATGCAGTAGTCCACCATCGCGACCCCGAAGAGATTGTTGTTCGTGATCTCGTTGTTGTCTACCTCGACGTCGTCGACACCGAGAACCAGCATGCCAATCCCCGACGGTAGCGCCGCGACGAGCCCGCTCGAGACCGGGTTCGGGAAGTTGTTGTCGTAGATGCGGTTGTTCACGAGGGTCCAGGTGTGGAACGTCGTCGACGGCCAGTCCTCCGGAGGCAGGCCCGCGCCCGACGGGTGGTACAGGCCGACGCCCACGACGTTGTCGTGGACGTCGTTGCCTTCCATGTAGACCTCGTTCGAGATCGTGACCTCGAGGCCGGTCGGGCTCTTGTAGAGCTCGTTGTCGATGACGCGGACGTTCTCGGAGGCCTCCACCCAGAGTGCGGCATCGAGGGAGCCGTAAGAGATGTTCTTCCGGACCTCACCGTGTGCGGACAGCGTCGGCCAGATGCCGTTCTCGAGATTGTTGATCGAGACGTTGTTCGCGATGACGAAGTTTTGCACGTGCCGCAGCCAGATCCCCATCTTCGAGAATCCCTCGATGGTGAACCCATTGATCTCGATGCCATCGACGTCCGGAGCTAGGAAGTCCTCCGGCTCGACGAGGATGCCTTGCCGCTGTCCCGGCCCCGGCAGAATGCGCACGATCTGGCCGTCCGAACTCTCGGCGATCAGCTTGAGCGACTTGGTCACCCGCACGGCGGCGTCGCCTGGATGCGACTCGACGTAGTCACCCGGCATCACCCGGATGGTGTCTCCGGGAGAGGCCGCGTCGACGGCGGCCTGGATCGACTCGCCCGGGCGGACGACCGTGCCGTCTCCGGGGCTGGTCCCGTTGCCACTGGTGCTGCTGTCACCGCAGCCCGAAGACAGAACAAGAACAGCACCGAGGGTAATCAAGGCAGATCGCATGAAACCTTCTCTCTAAATGTTTTTGCAGGCGAAACGCCCGCAAGGATGCGACTGAGGCAGTATATAGGCCGCGCCGAAACCGTGTGTCAAGAATCCAAATCCGTACGCCGCCCGCGGCGTACGGTCAGTTGTTCGCGGCGCCCTCTAGGATCCAGTTCCGGATCAGAGCCTGCTTCTCGGCGTCGAGCGGCGAGCCGTTGAACGGCATCGGCGAACCGGCACCCGTGCCGTCGATCTTCGTGAACACGTAACTCAAGGCCGGATCGAACGGCTTGATGAAGTCCCCTTGGGGACCGTTCGTGCCGTTGGAGTCCACGAGGAACGTGTTGCCGTACGAAACGTCGCGCGCAAGGATCACGTACTGTGCACCGTTTCCGTGGCACACGGCGCTCGTCGCACACGACCGATTGTAGATCGGCTGCACATTGCCCGCGTAGGTCGCCTTGGTGTTCGTCGGCAAGAGAAACGATCCCGGGATCGGCCCGACTGCAAACGGCGGGTCCCACTGGTTGTCACACGGCGCCTCGGCGCACGGCCCAGATCCGCGGCAGTCCATGAAGTACTGCGCATCAGCGGGGGCGTCCGCCTGCTGGACGTCGGTGATGTTGCAAGAGAGGAACGTCGGGGCGCCCCCATCGGTCGGGAAAACGTTGCCACTCACCGTCTTGGTGTCGAGGTCGTAGGTGATCGCCCAGCGGTCGCTGCCCACGTCCTTCGTAATGAAGTAGCGGTTCGACTCGGGCGCCAACTGGATCCCGGACTCCCGCTGGGCCTCAGCCGCGCCCGGAAGACCGGAAACGAGCCCCGCGACCAGGGCAAAAACGGCCGCGATGCGGGCCTTCTTTTGAGCGTGTGCCTTCATGACTGAATTCCTCTCGTTCGGGCCGAAATCTCGCGACCTCACGGCAAGGTAGAAGTCCCGCCCGGAATGGCAACCGGGCGAGCTTTTCGACCTCCATGACGCTGCCGGGCGACATCAGATGGTGCAAGCCGGTTTCTGGACCCCGGGGCCCCGCGATACCTAGAATGGCGGGGATGATCCTCTGTCCGTGTGGAAGTGAGGCGGGCCTCGACGACTGCTGTGCGCCGGCGATCGAGGGCCGACAGGCGGCGCCAACCGCCGAGGCTCTGATGCGGTCCCGCTACACCGCACACGCGACCCGAGCGACAGGCTATCTGAAGGCCACCCACGTTCCCCCGCGCGATCAGGCGGATCGATCCGGCCGGGAAACCGACCCGCACTCGACCTGGACGCGGCTCCAGATCGTCGACACAGAAGCCGGCGGAAAAGAGGACGAGACCGGCGTAGTGGAGTTCCGCGCACACTATCGAGCGGCCTCGGGCGAAGCCGGGGTTCTCCACGAACGGTCGCGCTTCCGGAAGGCCGACGGTAGGTGGGTCTACGTAGACGGTGACCTCGTCGTGCCGGCGCCGGTCAAGGCGGCACCGAAGCGGGGGCGCAACGATCCGTGTAACTGCGGCAGCGGGAAGAAGTTCAAACGCTGCTGCGGCGTATAGGCGGCGACCTCGGAGACTCCGTTCGGTTGCACCTCGCGATGGTGGTCTTCACCCCACTCTTCGACCGACTCGCGAAGATCCCCACAGGAGGAACGGCGTATCCGCCATTCGCTTTGGCCGCGCTCGTGCCCTGGACCGATTTCATACACGCGCTCAGCCGGTGCACCACATGTCTCGTCGAGAACCAGGGCCTTCTCGAGCGGATCTACTTTCCCCACCTCACCCTCCCGATCGCAGCCGTCGTGGCAGCACTCGTGGACTTCTTCATCGCCTTCGTCGCTCTCCTGATCGTTCTTCTCGCTTGCGGGCTCTACCCGGGGGTCGCAATTTTCACGCTCCCCCTCTTCCTCGCGCCGGTCGCGTACGCATCCGACCTGACCCCCGAATCCTGGCGCCTCGTCTACGCCCTGAACCCGATAGTGAGCGTCACCAACGGCTTTTGTTGGGCCCTTCTCGGAGCCCACGTGCTTCATCGCGGCGAGGTCGAGCAGAACGAGGCTCCCCGGAGAAAAGGGAAGATAGGGATTCGAGGACCGCGCGCCCGATGGACCCGGCCGCACCCACGATGGCGATCCGAGATCCGCGCAGTCGCTCCGTGGGGGAGGCTCGGTTGGCTTCGATGTCCTCTGCAAAAAGCGAGACCACCCGGCCCGTCGCCAGAGACTCGAGCTCGCCCTCACGGCTCGGGGCTCGTTCCCCCTTCTTCCTCACACCCCGCTCGGCCGACGTCTCCATGCTGCCCCTGGGGATTCCTGATCGCAGGTTTCGCCAAGGGGGCCCGGCGCTAGACTGTACACGACAGCTATGATGCAACGCTGCGGAGACTCGATGCACGGGCGTGGGCGAGGGCGAGGGCGAGGGCGAGGGCGGGTGTACCTTCCAACCGGCTACGAAATCATCGTTTCGAACCGAGACTGAGAAGGGGAAAACTGGCGTGCTCTGGTTCGTATTCCTCCTCCTCGCGCTCGCCGGCGCCGGCGCGGTCTACATCCGGCTTCTCCCGTGGCTCCGCGACCGCCCTCCGCTCCTTCCTCTCGAAACCGAGTGGGCCGATGCCGCGCGCACCGGCCAGCCGCTCCCGGAGTATCCACGCCCGCAGCTTCGCCGAACGCGCTGGCAAAACCTGAACGGGTCGTGGGACTTCGCGGTGCAGCCGCGCGAAGCCGACCGGCCCGACTCGTTCTCCGAGAAGATCCTCGTGCCGTTTCCGGTCGAGTCCGCGCTGAGTGGCGTGGGACGGGCCGTCCTCCCCGAAGAACGGGCGTGGTACCGCCGAACGTTCGAGTCTCCAGCCGATTCGAGCGACCGCCTGCTTCTCCACTTCGGTGCCGTCGACTACGAAGCGGAAGTCTGGGTGAACGACCACCGCATCGGCGAACATAGCGGGGGCTTCGACCCGTTCTCCTTCGATGTGACCGATGCTCTCTCGGCCGAGGGGCCGCAGGAGGTCGTCGTTGCCGTGTGGGACCCGACAAACGAAGGCCGCCAACCCCGCGGAAAGCAGTCCCTTCGACCGAAGTCGATCTGGTACACCGCGGTCACCGGGATCTGGCAGACCGTCTGGCTGGAGCCGGTATCCGAGAGCCGGATCGAACGCACTGTCGCAACCACCGATCTCGGGGCGAAGTCGATCACGCTACGCACCCGGCTTACCGCGGTGCTGCCGGGGGATCGCCTCCAGGTCGAGATCCTCGGCGAGGGCGACACCGCCATCGCCGAAGCGGTCGTGCCCGCCTCGGGAGACCTCGCCCAGCACACGTTCCATCTTCCGGACTTGCGCCCCTGGTCGCCGGACGACCCGCACCTCTACGACATCCGCCTGCGGCTCCTGCGCGACGGAGACGCGGTCGACGACGCCCGTAGCTACTTCGGTGCCCGTGAGATCACGACGGCCAAGGACGAGAACGGCACCTGGCGCCTACTTCTAAACGGCGCGTCGGTGTTCTCCCTCGGCCTGCTAGACCAGGGCTGGTGGCCCGACGGGTTGTACACGGCGCCGTCGGACGAAGCGCTCGCATTTGACATCGAAGCGACCCGCCGGATGGGCTTCAACACGATCCGCAAGCACGTGAAGGTCGAGCCGGCTCGCTGGTACTGGCACGCGGACCGCCTCGGCGTTCTCGTCTGGCAGGACATGCCGACCGGCGGTCCGAAGGAACACCACTCCATCCCGAAGGAGATCTGGTGGCTCGTCGTCAACACCCCGCACGCCGAGCGAGGCTACGACCTCACACGCTCTCCCGAGGAAGCCGCGAGCTACCGGCGCGAACTGAACGCGATGATTGACCTACTGGAGCCGTTCCCGAGCGTCGTGATCTGGGTTCCCTTCAACGAGTCGTGGGGACAGTTCGACACCGACAAGATCCTCGCAGAAGTGAAGACACGCGATCCCTCCCGCCTGGTGGACGGGCCGAGCGGCTGGGTCGACACCGGAAGCGGCGACCTTCGCGACCACCACACGTACTTCCGCGAGGGCAAGCAGCCGGATCTCGAGCCCGACCGACCCATGGTCTACGGCGAGTTCGGTGGACTCGCGCACGAAGTCTCCGGCCACCTCGGCGTGGCAAAGGGATTCGGATACGCGGTCTTCAAGGATCGTGGAGAGTTCGCAGACGCGTACGCGAAGAAGCTCGGGATAATTGCGAAGCTGAAGTCGCGCGGGCTCGCGGGAGCCATCTACACGCAGACCACGGACGTCGAGGGCGAGATCAACGGCCTGCTCACGTACGATCGGGCCGTGTTCAAGATTCCTCCGGAGCGCCTCCGCGAGATCCACCGATCGCTGACTGAAGAGCCGGAATAAATCCACCGGGCGACGACCCTCGGGCTCTTGTCGACCGCCGTAGAGTCGCCTACGTTCCGCGCCGTGCCCGAAACGACCCGAGAGGTTTCCCCTGGACCGCGCGACCGTTCCATCCGCACCACCGGAGGCGACGTGCTCGACGTTCCCGACGGATGGGAATTGCTCCCGCCCGGCGACGCGGGACTCACCCGCCGTGTGAAGAAGGCCGGCGCTTCGTGGACCGTGAAGGAGAAAGTCGGCCGCCGCATGTTCTCTCGCGGCGTCTGGGCCCCCGCCGGTGCGATCGCCGCCGCACGGGCAGATCTCGAGCACGAACGCGCCGACCCGAGCTACACCCGCAAACTCGAGGCCGGGCGAGCGCGCCGCGTGAAGGAGCAGACGAAGTACGCCGAAGACTTCGAGCAGCAAGTGCAGGAGTTCCTGCGCTTCGCGAACTTACACCGCGGCCTGGAAAGCCGGCTTGCACGCGCCATCTCCGATCACGCCGTCCCCGTCGGCAGCGGAACCGTCGCGCGAACCGCCCGCATCCCCATCGAGCGCCGAGCCGAATCCGCAACCATCGCCTGGCTCCGCCACGCCACCACGGCCTACGACCACATGACCCTCGCCCGCATCAAAGGCGAGCGCCGCGCGGTCCGCCGAATGCTCGCCGCCGAATCCCGCAAACTCCTCGACCGCTACCGCCGCGGCGACCCCATCCCCCCCACCCAATGCCCCCTCCACCGCGGCCTCGCAGGTGGGGACGTTCTTTAATCTCAGCCGGATCCTTAATCGTTACTTTTTTGGCGATCTTGTTGGCGGGGCGGTTCTGCTGATTTCCGCCCGGCACGGGAGTCGCGGGTCACCCTATCAGGGAACCTGGGCCTGCAATTTTTGTGGCGCGGGCACGTGAGCGACGTCCCGCAATCTACTAGGGTGCCCCCACGATGAACGTGCTCGTCGCCGAAAAACCCTCCGTCGCCCGCGACGTAGCCAAGGTCCTCGGCGCGACGCAGCGCCGGAACGGCTACCTCGAGGGGAATGGCTGGCAAGTCACCTGGGCGCTCGGCCATCTCGCGACGCTGAAGGCACCCGACGAGTACGACCCCGCGCTGAAGCGCTGGTCCGTGGAGCAACTGCCGTTCGTTCCCAAGCGCTTCGAGCTGAAACCAACGGGCGACCGCGGGCGGAAGGAACAGCTCGACATCGTCGCCGACCTCTGCCGCAGCGCGGACGAGCTCGTGTGCGCGACGGACGCCGGACGCGAAGGCGAGCTCATCTTCCGCTACATCCTCGAGTACGCGGGCTGCCCCGATCGCGCCCATACCAGGTTGTGGCTCAGCTCACTCACCGAACAGGCGATCACCGCCGGTCTCGCGGCGCGAAAATCCGGGGCCGAGTATGAGAACCTGCACCACGCCGCTCGAAGTCGCAGCGAGGCCGATTGGATCATCGGCCTCAACGCCACTCGCGCCTACACGGTGCGGTACGGTCGTGGCAGCGTATTGTGGAGCCTTGGACGCGTCCAGACACCGGTCCTCGCCCTGATCGCGCAGCGCGACGACGAGATCCGGGTCTTCGACGCGCGACCCTTCTGGGAACTCCGAACGAAGTACCGGGACACAAGGTTTCACTTCACCGGGGACCGCTTCCGCGAACAGGCCCCCGCCGCCGAACTCCTGGAAAAGGTGAAGGGGCAGTCCCTCGCGATCGAGAAGATTGAGCGCCGCGCCGAGGCGCACCAACCGCCGCTCCTCTTCGACCTGACGCAGCTGCAACGCGACATGAACCTCCGGTTCGGCATGTCGGCGGCGCGTACCCTCGTCGTGGCCCAGGAGCTCTACGAGAAGAAGCTTCTCACGTACCCACGAACCGATAGCCGCCACCTGTCGCTCGACATGGTCAACATCGCGCGCACCACGCTGGGCCAACTGCGGGCCTGGAAACCCGAGACCCTCGCCCTACTAGCGAAATACGTCTCTGGTGCGCCGGAAGGCGAACGCGGGCCCCGCGCAAAGCCTCGACGGGTCTTCGACGACGCTAAGGTGACCGACCATCACGCGATCGTCCCGACGGGCAAGACCGAAGCGCTCGCCGGCGAGTACAAGCAGGTGTTCGATGCGGTCGCGACGAGATTCGTGCAAGCCTTCCTCGGCGACAAGAACCAAGAGGTGACGACGGTGCACGCCAAGTCGGCGACGGTCCCGTTTCGCGCACGCGGCGTAGTCGTGACCGACCCCGGCTGGAGCGCGCTGGAACCGAAAGCCGACACCGGAGCGGCGAAGAGCAAGAGCGCTGCCCGAGGCAAAGCGAAGGACAAGGCCGGCGTCATCGACGACTCACAAGAGCTCCCGGTATTCACAGAAGGCGAGAGCGGCCCTCACGAACCCGAACTGCACGAGGGCAAGACGAAGCCTCCGCGGCCCTATACGGAGAACACCCTGCTCGCCGCGATGGAGACGTCCGGCAAACTCGTCGACGACGAACAGCTCCGCGATGCGATGAGAGGGCGCGGCCTCGGGACACCCGCAACGCGCGCCTCCATCGTCGAGACGCTCCTGTCGCGCTCCTACATTCGGCGGGACAAGAAGGCGCTCCGAACCACCGACCTCGGCCGGTATCTGATCGCGATCATCGCCGACCCGGTGCTCAAATCACCTGAACTCACCGGCGAGTGGGAGTTCAAGCTCGGCGAGGTCGAACGCGGCGTGCGCGAACGAGACGCGTTCATGCAGGAGATCGTGCAGCGGATCCAACAACTGATCGACAGCGGACTTTCGCCGACGCCTTCAAACCAGGGACTCGGCCCCTGCCCCCGCTGCCAGGCTCCGGTCATCCAAGGACGGGAATCCTACGGGTGCTCCCGTTGGCGCGAGGAGTGCGCGTTCCGCTTGCCCAAGATCTACCGCGGACTCCGCTTGTCCGACCAGAATGTAAGGGAACTGTGCGCTCGCGGCGTCGTTCTGCAACCGCTGCCGATCGAAGGAGCGCCGCGCATCCTATGCCGCACAGCCGACGGGTCGGCGTTCGATCTCGAACCACCAAGCCGTGATGCGCAGCGCGCCCGCAGTGGCCGGTCCGGCTCGAGGGACCACACAACAGCGCGCGCCCAGGCTGGTTCTTAGAGACCCGCGCCCAGGCACGCGAGGATCGCCTCGATCACTCGCTTCGATTCGTCCGGGTCCCGGATGTGAATGGAATCGACGCCGGCTTCCTTCGCGGGGTAGTCATTCCCACCCGGGAACATCGCGTCCCCGATGAACACCATCTCGTCGATGGAAACGTCGAGCGTCTCACTCAGCTTGCGGATTCCGTACGACTTGTCGATCCCCGGCTTGGTGACGTCGAGGGACGTCGTGCCACCCATTCGGACCGAGAACTCCGGGATCAACTCGTCGAGCAGTGCCTTCATTCCCCGGCGCTTCGCGAAGTCGGGATCCCAACCTTTCTTCGCGTCGAGCGGCGCCTCCTGGCCGAGGGCCGAGAACGTGATCTGGCTTCCGCGGTCTTCGATCTGCTCGCCCCATGTCTGGTCGATCACCACTCCGGACGACCCGATCACTTCGTGCAACGACTTCACGATCTTCTCGCGCTCCAAGGTCGTGAAGTCGTCTGAGTAGAGCTGCGTCCACCCGGACTCGTGGCGGTAGTATTTCGTGCCACACGTCGGCAGGAGGAAGAGCTGCTTTACATCCGCCTCGGAGGACAGGCCCCCGAGTAGTTGCTGCTGGAACTGGGGCCAGTCGCCGCCCGAGATCACGGCTACCCTGACGGTCGCAAGCAGGCGAACGAGCAGCGCGGACATCTCGGCATCCACCGCGGATTTGCTCTCAGCGAGCGTGCCGTCCAGGTCGAAAATGATCAGCTTCTTCATGAGTTCGTACCTCCGGTCCGGACCGGCGCCGCCGCGGACTCCTTGCGTCGCCGAATGACGTCCGTCCGAATAACTGATGACGGCGGCCGATGCCCTCCCCCGGGCGACCGCCCCTGGGGGAGGGGACATGCGACGGCAGGTCGGCTGGACATCGATGCGGCTCCGTCAGCTCGACGCCTCGATCCCGGATGCGCGCGTCGTCCGTCGTCTCGGCGTGGCGTCGATCCCGCTTCTCTATGCCTACCGAGTTGGGACGCGCGCTCCGCCTCACTCGCCACTTCGGGCTGCGCTGGTGGCATACGCCACCGCTCGTCAACCTCGCGTTCCTCGTGCACGGCTTCGAGACCTTGGGGGTGTGGCGCGCCCTTCGTGGGCGCAACGCCGGCCCGACTGTATATCGGTGATACCAACCCCTTCCCTTACCGGCCCCATCGGTCATTGTTGAGTCTTCCGGAAGGAGTTCGAATGCCGCTACAGATCGATCGCAGCCGCTCGAAGGAGCTCGCACCTCGCCTCGACGAGGCCCTCGAAATCATCTCGAACGAGTTCGAAGGCCTCGACGCGCATCGCCAGTATCGAAACGCGTTCTCCCGACTACTCAAACCCGATCCCCTCGGACGCGTTGCAATGATGGGAACCGATCAGCGCGATCTCTTCGTACCGCTCCTCCGAGAGACTCTCTCGACATACGTCCCGACGGTCGGCGGACAGATCTTCGACTTCGGTGCCGGCGACGGCCAGACCTTCGCCCTCGCCGCCGACGCCGCCCCGGAAGGCACGACCGTCTCCGTCGAGGAACCCAACCCGGGCTATCTCGCCGACTACGCGGCATTTCTCGAGCGCCATCCCCGTCTCCGCGTCGGGACTCTTCTCGAGTCTGGCCTCGACGAGATCGACGAGATCGCAGAGCGCACAGGAGCAATCCTCCCTCCCGATGCGAGCATCGATCTCGGCCTCGGACTTCACATGATCTACTTCGCGACGGACATGGAAGCGTGCTTCGCCCGCATGCTCCGATTTGTGAAACCCGGCGGCGCGTTCTTCAACGTCGTCGCAGACGAGACGACAGCCTACTGCGGCCGTGTCCTGCGTGCCCTCATCGACGCGGGCGGGGACACCGGCGCGAATGACCACCAACTCGCCGCGATCGACCACCGGCAGCGCCTGTTCGCACCCACCGAAGACGGCGGCGGCGCGATCGCCCGCGTGCTCGAGGCGGCGGGCATCCAGGTGGAGATGACCTCGCAACGCCAGCCGAGCCGCCTCTACGGGCACTCGCTCTCAGACATACTCGCCCTCTCCAACATCGCCACGCTGATCGACGCACCCGGAACGCTCAAGTTCGAAGTCGCGACGCGCATCCTGCGGGACGCGCCCGAGGAGATCGACCTCCGAATCGAGACCGACGGGCCAAGGATGGGGATGTGGAGCGTCGCGCAGCCGCAGTGGGTGACAGTGCTGCGGAGACGGTGAGACCGGTCGGCCAGATCGATCTCGCGCCGACCTTCTGCCAAATCGCCGTATTGGACGTGCCCGACTGGATGGAAGGCACACCCCTACCGCAGGCATCCGGCTCCGATGGGTGTCGCGTCCCCACCGAGTGGGACAGCCAGTTCGACCTCTGCGGAGTGCACCTCCGAACGATCTACCGCGACGGCTACATCTGCACCATCTACCTCCCGAGCACGCGGGACATCGGCTTCCCGGGTGAGGTCGTCTTCCGCGCGATGGGATACGAGGGCGCGCTTCACCTGCCGAAACCTCAACCCGTAACCTCGCGGCGATGCGATCTTCAGGAGGGGACGTCCCCGTGGAGCTTCTCTTCGATCAGGGGGATCAACCAGCGGTATAGGAAGGCACGGAGCTGCCTTTCCGTTCGGGTGGGACCGCGATCGGCGAGGAAGCTCTTCAGGAGCCGCAGGAGGATCTCGGCCAACTCGTCACGCGCCTTGGCATCGAGACCGAGGTCCCCGTCACTCAAGGCAGTCATCTCTTCCTGGATGAAGAAGAGCTTCAGCGCCGCGGAAACGGCGAAGGAATCGCCGGACCGAACGAGTTCGCTCAAGTGGGGGTCCTTCGGGATCTCGTGAATGGCGATTACGAGGGTTTCGACCATCCGCTCGGCTAGTCCGTCGTGCTGGACGACGCGCTTGCGCATTCTCTCCAGGAACCCGCCGCTCGCCAGAACGGCAGACGCGTGGAACAACTCGTCCGCCGTCGTGAAGTACCGGTAGACCGTCTGGCGCGTGACCCCGGCCGCGCTGGCCACATCCGAGAGGCTCACCTTCTCCAGACCGAACCGCTCGATGCAGTCCTGCGTGACGTCGAGCAAAAATCGGCGCGCTGCCGCCTCGGTTCTCGGCGGGTTGCCGTTCCAGGCTTTTCTTCGTTGCACCGAAGGTGCTCTATCATACATCATACATCTTTTGTATAGATGCATGATCGACCGAGAACGATCCGACCATCAGGAGACACCATGCCCGATACCGCCCTCATTCAAGCTGCTCTCGACCTCCGCGCACTAGTCGAACACGAAGCCGACGAGATCGAGGCCAAATGCACGATGACCGAGCCCGTCGTCGATGCGATCGAGAAGACCGGCCTTTTCCGGCTGAGCACGCCGAAGGAACTCGGCGGCCTGGAGGCAGACGTCGAAACGATCGCGGCCGTCTGCGAGGCGATCTCCTTCGCCGACGGTGCGACGGGTTGGGCGTTCACACAGAATACGATCACCGGCTCCTACCTCGCTTACATCGACCCGGAGTATGCGAAGCCATTCGCCACGATGCGCGCTGGAGCCGGGCACTTCGCCCCCCTCGGCATGGCTCACGAGGAAGAGGGCGGCTACCGCGTTTCCGGCAACTGGCAATTCGCGAGCGGCTCGGGCCACGCCGAGTTTATCGGCGGCGGGGCACTCATGATGCGCGACGGCGCCGTCGCGCCGATGGGCGAAAACGGCAAGCTCCCCCTCGTCGGCTTCTTCGTCCCAGCGGACTGCGCCATCCTGAAGGGCAACTGGGATACGATGGGGCTTCGCGGAACCGGCAGCTACGACTACGAGATTCCCGAACGGTTCGTCGAGGCGGGTGCCACCTGGAACATCACGATGGGCTACGCACCGCACCAGAGCGGTGGTGCCATCTTCGCGCTCGGCCCACAGTCGTACGGAGGCATCGGTAGCTGCTCCTGGGCGATCGGCGTCGCCGCGCGCGCCCTCCACGAAATCGCGGAGATCGCGATCGGCGGACGCGCGCGACTCGGCTCACTTCCACTCAAAGAACAGCCCGAGTTCCAACGCAACTTTGGCGTCCACAAGACGGCGATCGAGGCGGCGCGCATCCAACTCCTGTCGATCTACAACGACACGGTCGCGCTGATCGAGAGCGGTGCTTCAGACGCCGCGTGTGGCGACGCCGTTCGCCGGACCAAAGCCCACGCGAACTACATCGTGAGGAGCGTCGCCAAGGAAGCCGTGCGCTTCGCCTGGGAGGCGTCCGGAAGCGCCGGAATGCGAAATCCGAGTCGACTCCAACGTTGCTTCCGCGACATCCACATCGGGGCGGGGCACCAGGTCTTCGATGATCGGAACTACTGCGAGTACGCGAAGCCCTCGTTGGGGCTCGAACCCGCGCCTTTCTAAGATCCGCAGGAACCAGCGGGCTCTTCGGGTGTGTCCGTCTCCCGACGGCCAAGCACCTCGGTCACCTCCCGCGCAAAGGTCTCGGCCCGGAACGGCTTCACGAGAAATCCACTCACGACGAGTTTGGTGCCGTCCGCCACGGCCTACTTGGTGCCGACCCCGGCGAGCACGATGACGGCGACGTCGGGGCACGCCGAGTCCGCGGTGCGCAACGCCGAGAGAACCTCGGTTCCCGTCATCCCCGGCATGGACAGGGCGAGATCGATGAGATCCTGACCGATTCGTTCCGGGGCCTCGCGGCCATCCCGGGCCTCGATGACCTCAGGCGACCTTTCGCAGCGCACGCTTCACCACTTCAACGCCCTCACTTCACGAGGCGAAGTGCCGCCGGACGTCACCCTGAGTGACGCAATCTCCACCTCTCGTCGCTCGAGTGACGGCTTCGGGCAACGAACCACGGAAGTTCGCGCAAACCGAACTCCGCGCATCCAACGGGCCGCACGTCGGAAACCGCTCAACCGGCCGGCAACTCCGCGCGGAACGTCACCGGGATCTCCTGCCCAATTGACATCGGATTGACCGCGCTGTGGGGCTGGCCCACACCGAAGTCCATGCGGTCGAGGACCAACTTCCCTTCGACGATCGGCGGGCTGGTGGAGACGACAGCGAACTTCCCCTCGACGGACTTCGCGACACCGTGGATCTTCACATCGAACGTCGCATCGTAATCCTTTCCACTGCCTGCCCCGTCGCCCTTTCGCACGTTGTGCACGCGGACGGTCGCCGTCGAGAACTTCTCGACCTCGAAGAAGTCGGGGTTGCGAAGGTGGTCATCCCGCTTCTGGTTGTCGGTATCCAGGCTGGCGACGTCGATCTCGATCTCCACGACGCCTGCCGCGGGATCGTTCGGATCGATCTCGGCCTTAACGATCTTCCACCTCTTGAACTCACCATTCGCCGTGGCGATGGTATTCTCTCCGACGAAGCGGACATATCCCGGAGGGGCATCGTCTGCGGCGCGCACGGCAGACGCCAACCCGAGAACGGCAAACAGCGAAACGAGGAAACACGACAAGGCGCAACGGACGGTGCGAGTTGAGGTCATGACGTCCCGACATATCCGTCCGGAACGCCGCCCGCAAAGTCACCACATCACGCGGCTCACCGATCTCGGCTCGAGAGGTCCGGATCCCCTCCAGGTTCCTTACCCCGCGGGCGGTGCGTGAAACGCGGCAGGGACCTCGTCTGCCGCCACGGCCATCAGATCTGCCGCCGTCGTCGGACCTTCGGAATACGCCTGCTCCCCCGCGCCTAACCCGTCTTCATCGAACGTGAAGAGGACGGCCGTCCGCTTGGTGAGTTGGTAGACCGCGGCCTCGTCGTCCACGTCGATTCCGAGAATCGGCTTCACAAGGTTGCCGGGGTAAAGCTGATGAACGAGGCCCTCGATCAGGAGGGCATCATCCCCCACGATGAGCTTCTCGCACTCGAAGTGGATGAGATAGATGTTCGCGTCGATCAGCCCGCGGTAGTGAACCTCCAATTCCTCGTACGACTGCGGCGCACCGAACGTGGAGCCGTAGGCCGCGTACTCCTGTTTCTTACGCGAGCAGGACTCCATCAAGGCGTCGTAGTTCCCCGCGGCTTCGGCCTCCGCATGCGCGATGAAGTTCTGCAGGACCTGCCGCCGCCGGGGCTCGTGGATCGACTCGAGATGGCGGCGCGCGACCTTCGCGACGGCCATCGTGTCGAACTCACTCATCGGGATCGGCTTGTTCTCGAGGATTTTTCCAACGTACATCACAGGCTCCTTGGGCGGTGAAGGGATGGGGCGAACGGCGACTAATAGATGTCCCCGTCCTGAGACTGGACCACGACGCTTTCGTAACCGAACTTTGCGATCTCCTCACGCCCCACTCCTGATCGCTGACGCTCAGCGGCGTGAACTCCGTATAGTAGTAAAGCACGGTGGCCGTGGGCTTCACCTTCTCGAGGATGCCCGCGAGCTCTTCGGTCGAGGTGTGACACGCCTGCACGTGCTCGGCGCTGACCGGCGCCTTCGCGTCGCACGGATTCGACTTCGGATCGAAGCTGTACGCTTCGTGAAAGAGGATGTAGACCCCCGCGTACGCCTCCTCCATCCCCTCGGTATGATCGAAGTGCCGATGCATGAGAAACAGTCGCGTCAGGTTCTTTGCCTCGAGCTCGGGCACCGGTGTGCCTCCGACGCGTGCGAACTTCTGCATCGACCCTTCCGTTCCGGCCCTACGCCGGCTGCCGCGACCATCGCGCGGGACTAGTCCGAGTACTAAGACGCCTCGCCTCTTTCCCCTCCACCCCCAGAGACGGTATGACGAACGCGTGACGTCGAACGAACCCTACGCGAAGGATCGCGCCATGATCCTAACCCACTACTACCGCGCGATGGTCGGGCGCGCCGACACGTGGCGCATGCGGATGGACGCAACGACCAACTGGGCCATCGTCACGACGGCAGCCGTGATCTCATTCGCCCTCGGCAACGGCGCCGTGCCGCACTACGGTATCTTCATCGCGTCGCTCATGACGATGACCTTCCTGGTCCTCGAGGCGCGACGGCTGACCTTCTACCACCTATGGCAGCAGCGCGTGCTGCTGATCGAGAAGGGAATGATCCGCCCCGCCCTGTTCGCAGGCGCTCCGGAGGACCTGCCCGCGTCGACGATGGGCGACGACGAGTTCCGCCGAGCCCTCGACCCGCACCTCGGGTGCACCATCCCGACCATGCGGCTGTCGAAGGCGGCAGCGCGGAGGATGCGGCGCGTTTACATCTATCTGTTCGGCGTGCAGCTGATCGCGTGGATGCTGAAGCTGGTGTCCGACCCCACGCCCGCGACGTCCTTCAGCCAGATCACCGATCGGGCCCACGTCGCCGGGCTTCCCGGCATCGCGCTGTTCGCGATCGTCGGGGGGTGCTTTGCAACGGCGGTGATCGTCGCCGTAACGCAGGGACGGCGAGACCGGAAGCCTCACACTGCCGCGAGCTGAGCAGCCAGCGTTCAGCCGTATCCAACGCCCTCCCCACCGAAATCGGTGCGACCGGACACGAAAACCTAATTGCCCCTCACGTAGATCGCGTTCGCCCGATCCGACTCGCCGCCATCGGGTGATGCCGACCCCGCTCGAACTAGTGCTCAGTAGTGGGGCGGCGGCGGTTCCTCGTCGGGATCCGCCGTCGTAGGCGACGGAGTATCGAACCCCTCAGCGAGCCTCTTCACCTCCGCCTGCAGCTCGTCGACCTGATTCTGTTGGCGAATCACGACCGAGTTGAGCTCTTCGATGGTCTGCTCCTGGTGCAGGATCTTGCTCTCGAGGATCTGGAACCGCTCGTCGACCTCGTCGGAGATCGGCTGATCGGACACGCTTCGCCTATGCCCCGTCCCCCGGCGTATCGTCGCCGAGGCAGATGCCTTCCTTCTGAACCTGCTGGAGGAACACTCCACCGATCACGAAACACGGTACGCCGTCGGCCTGTGACACCTGGCTGCGCGTTTTCTCGTCTGAGCAGCTCGCCTGGCAACCCTCGAGGACACCAGCCAACTCTTTTTCCGAACACACTTCGGAGATGAGCTCACACTCGCAGATCGCCGCGCACACCTCCTTGCAACGCTCGATCTTGCAGACCGTGGAACGAGAACAATCGCGGTCGTCGCAGTCCGACTTGCCATCGGCATCGTCGTCCTTGCCGTCGTCGCAGACCGTCTCTTCGGTCGGCGGCGCCGGCTTCGCCGGCTCGGCGGGCTCCGCCGCCGGAGGCGATGCCTTTTCCGCGGTCGGCTCCGGGCCGGAGCAACCGACCAGCCCCCCGCTGAGGGAGGCGACCAGGAAGACGAGCATTGTGGACGTGACTAAGCGTGGCATAGGCGGAGATGTCTCAATTCTGGCGCGCCGTGTCCATCCCGGGGCCTCGATCCCGCGCCGGCTACGGACGACCCTGAAAAAGTGTCGGTGGACCGCGGTAATCTGCGGGTCTAGGGCCTTGGGATGGACTTCCAGATCGTCGACGTCTTCGCCGAACGCCGCCGCTACGCGGGCAACCAGCTCGCGGTCGTGTTGAGCGACGAGCTCCCGGACGAAGCCATGCAGGCAATCGCCGCAGAGATGGGTTTCTCGGAGACAAGCTTCATCGGCGAGGCGAACACGGAGGGACAGTGGCCCGTCCACATCACATCCACGCCCGCATGTTCGCGCCCACAAACGGCGTCGGCGAAGACCTCGCGACGGGCAGCACTAATGCCTGCCTCCCGCAGTACATCGGAACGCACTCATTCCTGCCGACTCCCGCGGGGGGCGTGTACCGAGTCGAGCAGGGGTATGAGGTGGGCCGTCCCTCGCTTCTTAGACTACAACTCGCGCCCAGGTTGGAGATTGGCGGACGGGTCTTCAAGACGGCGCGCGGCGCGCTCACGAGGGAATGACTCGAGCTCGCTCCTCGAACGATTCGGCGATATGGTTACGCCCCATGGCGAGACCCGTCCGTCTGATCTGTTCGATCCTGCTGGCCACCTGGATGTCGGTGGGGTGCACCGACTCCACGCCACGAGGCCCGGTCGGCGTTTCCGACGGCGCGACGCCCGTCCCGCACGGCGAGTTCAACGGCACTTTTCTATTCGCCCATGACCCTGGCCAGCCCGGCTTCGAGGTGACGCTCGAGCCCGATGGGAGTGCCTGGTCGACCGCGGCCGGTCCCGGCACGAAGACGCGCGGACGCTGGCGCCTCGTGGACGGCGTTGCACGAATTGAATGGGCCGACGGGTGGCGCAACGAGCTGCTGCGCTCCAGCCACGGCTGGACGCAGATGACCTGGGCGCCGGGCACGGCGGACTCCACTCCTCCGGTGAAAACCACAACCGCCTCCAAACTCCGCTGAGCGCCGCCCCCGGAGGCTATCGCGCGTTCAGGTCGTCGTCCTTCCAGTATTTGGTGCCGGTGAGATCCGCCGCCCCCATCAGGCCCTTCTCGGTGATCTGGAATACCGCGAGGCCGTTCTTAAAGGTGGCGCCAAGATTGGCGCCTACATCGGCAGCCACCAGAGAACCGCCACCGCCGGCATCCCAACCGTCGTTCACGAACTGCTGGAATCGGGCGCGGGTCTAGAAGAGAAACACCACCTGGTACCACTGCGCCCCCATCCCAACGTTGATGCCGCCGGTGGCCATCTGCATGTAGGTCCGCGTCCCCGCGGCCCTCTCGACCGCAACGCCCGCGCCGAACGCGGTCCCGATCATGAAGGACGTCTTGCGACTATCGAACACCGCGTAGCCGAAACTGTCCTCGTAGAGTCGCTTCACCTTCAGCTTGTCGACGATCCGCAAGCCGAATTGATCGACAACCGGGTGATCCGTCGGAAACGATTTCTTACCGGTGAGCTTGTAGCGGAGGTACTCGCTCGAGGCCGCGACGCCTCCGACCGGAAGCGGACCGATTGGGACATTGGGCCGCATCGACACATCGCGCACTTCGCCGAGGAGCTTTCCTGCCGGGACGCAGGGCTCGATACTCTTCTTCGCGATCTTGCCGTCGAAGGAGCCGAACTGCGACGTCTCGACCTGAAGCTGGGCCCTGATCCGGGCGGAATCTCGAATGCCGAAGCACATCAGATGGTCGGCAGCGCCCGAGTTCCGGGAACAGGTCCCGGAAGCACAAAACGGCGCGCCCAAATCGATGCAATCGGCGTGGGAGGCACAGGACGGATTCGTCGCCCCGCAGCTTCCTCATCGTCGGGGCGACCTGGGCCGTAAGTGTCCCGGTCAGTGAGCCGACCTTTTCGGTGGCGGCCCCGAGCGGGGTCGCGATGGAGAATTGGCGCGTTATGATGCCCGGCGTGAGCTCTTCTACGACGCCCAAATCTTCGCTCTTCGATCCCGTGCTGATGCCGCATCTCATCATCAGCGGCCTCGAACGGTATGACGATCGCCCCTGCCTCCACCTCGGCGAGACGACAGCCACCTACGCGGAGGTTCGCGCTCGCGCGAGCCAGTATGCGCAGGCCCTCCAGTCCAAAGGGCTCGGGGTCGGATCCCGCGTCGCGGTGATCTCCGCGAACCGGCCGGAAGTGCTCTACAACATCGCCGCGATGCAGGTGACCGGTTGCTGCGGCACGGCGTTGCACCCGATGGGCTCGCTCGACGATCACGCCTATGTTCTCGAGGACGCGGAAGTCGAAACTCTCATCTTCGATCCGCGACTCTTTGCGGAACGGGCGGCCGAGTTGGCCGAGCGGGTGCCGCGACTGAAGAACCTACTCGCGTTCGGCCCCTCCCAAGTCGGGGAAGACTACGCGGCCCTCGCGGACAGCTTCACGCCGAAGCGACTCGTCGCACCGAACGTCGGCGCCGAGGACGTCGGCTCGATCGCGTTTACCGGTGGGACGACGGGCAGACCGAAGGGCGTGCTCGCGACGTACCGCGGCGCCGCCGCGATGACGATGGCGCAAATGGCCGAGTGGGAGTGGCCCGAAGACTGCCGGGTGTTGATCCCGACGCCCCTCTCGCACGCCGGAGCCGCGCTCTTCGTGCCGACGCTGCAACGCGGCGGTGCTCTCTACGTGATGGAAGGCTTCACACCGGACGAGTTCTTCGACACGATCGAGGAGCACAAGATCACGGCGACTTTCCTCGTACCCGTGATGATTTACTATCTGCTCGATTCCCCACGCGCCGCGACCGCGGACATGTCGAGCATGCAGACGATCTTCTACGGCGCCTCGCCGATGAGCCCCACCCGCCTGAAGGAGGGACTCGAGAAGTGGGGCCACGTATTCTTCCAGATCTACGGCCAGGCCGAAGCGCCGATGGTCCTCAGCCACATGAAGAAGGCCGACCACGACCCCTCCAAGCCGAATCGACTAGCCTCTTGCGGTCGGCCGTCGCCCTGGGTGACGCTCGCCCTACTCGACAACGACAACGAGCACGTCGCGGAGGGCGAAGCCGGTGAGATCTGCGTGCGTGGGCCGCTCGTCATGAAGGGCTACCACGGGATGCCCGAAGCCACGGCCGAAGCGTTCGCAGGCGACTGGCTCCACACCGGAGACGTCGGCCGACTCGACGAAGACGGCTTCCTTCACATCGTCGACCGCAAGAAAGACATGATCGTGAGCGGCGGCTTCAACGTCTTCCCCAAGGAAGTGGAGGACGTGATATCGGCGCACCCCGATGTCGCGCAGGTCGCGGTCATCGGCGTACCCGACGAGCGCTGGGGCGAGTCCGTCAAGGCGGTCGTCGTCGTACGACCCGGAGCCGAAGGTTCCGAAGAGCTCGCGGGCGCGCTTATCGCCGCGGTGAAAGACGCGAAAGGCTCCGTGCAGGCGCCGAAGTCCGTCGACTTCCGCGACTCGATTCCGCTCTCCGCGGTCGGCAAGCCCGACAAGAAGGCGCTGCGAGGCATCTACTGGGGCGACCAGGCGCGCGGCGTGAACTAGTACACCGTAAGCGACATGGCATGTCGCTTACGATGCACTAGACCCCGTGTCTCGCGTTGAGGTCGACCGCGCCGAGATACTCGGCGATCGCGCGGTCGGACCACGAGCCATCCCCGTTCCACCCTTCGTAGAACCCGCAGCGGCCGCCGTGCCTGCGACATTGATGTTCTCCTTCGCGGTCAGAGGGAACGCCGCACAGTGGCCCCCAGGTCGTCGCCGGAGGCGATCGGCAGTTTCGGCCGGTGGCTCAGATCGGCGAGATCGGCCGGACGCGGGGCGGGCTGCGGTCCGCTCGGCGGCGCGGGCACGAGTCGAACGTCTCGATCAACAGGCGCCGCGTGTCCCGCGGATCGATGACGTCATCGATGCCGAAGCCGCCGGCCGCACCCAAGGCGTCGGTCTGACTGCGAATGCGATCGACCATCGCCTGACGCGCCACCTCGGGATCTTCCGCGGCCGCGTACTCCTTCTTGTACGCGACGTCGACTGCACCTTCGATCGACATCGCGCAGATCTCGGCCGTCGGCCACGCAAACGCGGCGTCCGCATCGAACGCTCGACCGCCGCCCATCGCGTAATACCCACCGCCGTATCCTTTGCGAAGAACGACCGAGACGCGAGGCACGGTTGCGATTCCCATCTCGAAGAACAACCGACCACTTCGACGACCGAGGCCGGTGTCTTCTGCCGCGGAACCGATCGACATGCCAGGAATGTCGATCAGCGACACCAACGGCAATCCGAACGCGTCGCAGAGCCCGACGAAGTGCGCGGCCTTCTCGCAAGCCGCCGCATCGAGGACGCCGGCCTTATGAAAGGGCTGATTCGCGAGGATGCCGACCGGTCGTCCACCCAGCCGCGCGAAGCAGGTGAGGATGTTCTTCGCGAAGCCGGGCTTCAACTCGAAGACACTTTCCGCATCCGTGAGGATCGAGACGACCTTCCGCATGTCGTAGACCTTGCGGCCGTTCGCCGGAACGATGTCGAAGAGCCGGTCGTCGCGACGGTCCGCGGGGTCGTCGCACGCAAGGATCGGTAACGGGTCGCCGGCGTTCTTCGGCAAGTAGGAGAGAAACTTTCGGATCGCCGCGAAGCACTCTTCCTCGGTGTCGACGGCGAGATCGGCGATGCCCCGTTGGTCCGCTTGCCGTGCGGCGCCACCGAGGTCCTCCTTCGAGATCTCCTCACCAATCCCGGCCTTCACCAACGCCGGGCCGGCGATGCCCATCGTGGACTTCCCGCGGATCATCACGACGAAGTCGGCCAACGCCGCGTACGCCGTCGGACCGGCGAAGCCCTGCCCCATCACGGCGACGACGTTCGGAACCCAACCCGAGAGTCGGCTCAGGTCATGAAAAACCGGGGACGCCGCGGCGAAATGCGCAGCGTTCATACCGTCCTGGATGCGATGGCCACCGCCCTCGAGGAGCATGACCATCGGCAGACCGCGATCGGTGGCGCGCGCGATGAGCCGCCCCATCTTCCGGTCGGCCACCGCGCCGATGCTGCCTCCGTAGACGGTGAAGTCTTGCGCGAGCACACACGCCTCGCGCCCATCCAGCATACCCGTGCCTGCAATGGCCCCGTCCGCCGGTGCGATGAGATCGCGATTGAGCTCGTTGCTGCGATCGGGTTGGACGAGGGCACCGACCTCGCGAAAAGTACCCTCATCGACAAGGGCGCCCAGCCGCTCGCGCGCGGTCGCCAACTCCTGCGTGCGCCGTTTCGCGACGGCCTCGGGGCGCGCGTCATCCATCAACGCCGCTCTCGTGTCTTCGACCTTCTGCCGCAGGTCCTGAGGCGACGGCCCCGGGGCGCTTCGTTCCTTGTTCAATCTCTACCTACCGATCCGCTCGCGCTTGACAGCAATTCCGGCGGCCTCCCGGTCCCACGTATCGGAAGTGACGCCCGCAGCCTTTAATATGTGCTTCTGCACCTTCTGCGTTGGCGTCTTCGGGAGTTCATCGACGATGCGGATGAACCGCGGCAGCATGAAGTGAGCCATGCGCGGCTCCAGGAAGTGAAACAACTCCGTCGGCTCGAGAGTCTTTCCCTCGACGGCCGCGACGACGACCATTACTTCATCCTCACCGAGATCGCTCGGCACGGGAACGGCCGCCGCTTCCCGCACGGACTCGAAGGCGGTGACTTCGTTCTCCACTTCGAAGGACGAGATGTTCTCGCCGCGGCGACGAATCGCATCCTTGATTCGGTCGACGAAGTAGAAATAGCCGTCTTCGTCGTACTTAAAACCGTCCCCCGTATGGAACCAGCCGTTGCGCCACGCCCGCGCCGTGGCTTCCGGGTTCTTGTAGTAGCCGTGGTTCATCCCCCACGGGCGCTCGGTGCGCAGAATCAGTTCACCCGCCTCGCCCGGCGAGACCTCGCAGTCGTTCTGGTCGACCACCCGTGCTTCCACACCCGCTCGGACCTTGCCACACGTTCCGCTCTTCGGCGGGAACGGATCCGAAACCATCGGCGAAGAGATCTCGGTCATGTTGAACGTCGTCCGCATCTCGATGCCGTAGCGACGCCCCACTGCCATCGCGTCCTCGTTCCATGGGACGCAGACGGCCTTCTTCAGTGGATGATCTTTCTCGCCGCTGCTCGGCGGCAGTTTCAAGAGGAACGGGATCATGGCGGCGAGAAGACAGGCCGAGGTCAGCTCGTTGTCCCGCACAGTCTGCCAGAACTCGTCCGTCTTGAAGTAGGCGTCGAGGAAGCACGAGCCCCCGCAGGCGACCGTCATGATGAAGTAGATCGTCCCGCCGGCATGAAACAGCGGCAGGTTGATTAGCGAGCGGTCGTTCGCGTCGACATACCCGTGGGCCTCGGGACCCATCGCGTAACCCTGCAGGTAGGAGGAGAGAACTGCCTTGGACGGCCCCGTCGTTCCCGACGTGAAGATGATGTACTGCGTGTCCCACGGCTCGACGACACAGGGCATCTCGCTCAGACCAACCTCCGGCAGAAGCGTGGCTCCTGGATGAACGGCCAGACCGGGCAGCGATGCTTCGCCGTGCGTGACGATCACTTCGCGCAAGGAGCCGCAATCGATCTCTTCCAGCCGGGGCGCGAGATCCGCGTGGCAGATCATCAGCGTCGCGTCCGAGAGTTGGACGACGTGCTGCAGCAGGTTGGCGCGGTAGGCCGTGTTGAGAGGGACGTAGACGGCGCCGAGATAGTTCAAACCGAACCAGGTGAGGACGGCCTCCCTATTGTTGGGCTGCCACGACAAAACGTGGTCGCCCGGTTGGACGCCTCGGTCCTGAAGCCCCTTCGCCGCACGACGCGTGAGCTCGAGCGTCTCGCGCCAGGTCCACTTCTCACCTCCGCAGAAGAGGATCGCGACATCGTCGGGCTTATCCCGTGCCCAGCGCTCGAGTTGATACGGAAGGACGCAGATCTCTCGTTCGGGTACTCGTGGATCGAAGACCATCGGTGGACAATGAAGGATTCGCCGGGGACCCGCCAGGGCGGATCGTCCCCCACGTGCAGTTCCCGGCTCTTGTGTCCTCCGCCGATGCGTGCGGCTTACGGCTTACAAACCATCTTCCCGGTCGTGTGCACCCGGCAGTTCGTGTTCTCCGCGGTGATGTTCACGTTTTCCTTCATCGTGTAGAAACGAAGCGGCGCCTGGACCGGTCCCGTGAAGCCCTTGTTCTTGAGGCGGATCTTGAAGAGGTAGTCGTCGGGGTTCCGGCTTGAGGGTCCAGATCGTTCCCTTCTTCACGAAGGCCGGCACTTCGATCAGGTCGCATACGTCGCCCTCACCGTCGCCGTCGTAATCTTCCTGACCCGGGTTCGGCGTGAGCGGGCAGTTGTCGTCGGCGTCGGGGATACCATCCAGATCGGTGTCGACGATCGGCGTCTGCGACGTCACCATGACGGTCGCGAGGTGGCCGAGCGTGCTCAAGTCGTCCGTGCTGGTGCCGTATAAGAACCCGGCGTAGTGGATCGGCCCGCCGCCATCGTTCGCGTCGAGGCGCCCCAGGAGAAGGCCCGCGCCGGCCTGAACGGCTATCGGCTCGTCGCGCCGGACGGTGATGCGGCCGCGCATCACGTGATCGACGCTGATCTGGTACCCCTCGTTCAGGGGATCATCGACCGGAACTCCATCTCGTACCCGACGTTGTGCCGGTAGATCAGAGCGAAGTTGGGCGCCCCCGGCTGGACGACCCGCATGTCCTGGAAAAACGCGAAATGGTTCGAGAACTCCGTGACGGCGCCTGCCGTGACCGGGGCCATGGTGGCAAGGACGGCCGAGCTTTACTGCCGAAGGATCCCGTTGCCCGTGTTCTGAGTGACATCGGGATCGCTGAAGTTCGTGACCGACACATTCGTGACCGACAGGGCGACCGAGAGAGACGGAACGGCCAGCACGGCGAGCACCAGAGCGGAGCGGACTGCGGCTCGAGTGGTCATATCGGATTCCCCCTCGGCCGCGTTCGCCGTACGTCATGGATCAGGAGTATCGCAAGTCCGATTCCAGTACCCCCACAGAAGGAAAATCTAATAAAATCAGAGCCCTAGGGCACCCGAGGAGCTATCCCGACGGTCACCGCCGGGTGACCGTCCGAAACGCCGTGCAACAAGCTGTTGCGCCGCACGGGGCCCCGAGGAGGTTAGAACTGGTAGGTCAGCTCGGCCCCCCAGAGCCGAGGAGCCGCGTAGGTCCTCTGGAGGGTTCCGATCGAACCGGCGAGATTGAAGGCCGAATTGAAGTAGGTCTCGTCCGTCAGATTCCGGCCCCAGAGAGCGACCTGCGCCCGGTCGTCCAGGAAGTCGTAGCTCAGCCGCGCGTTCAGCAGGCTGTACCCTGGCTGCGTGGCCTGCTCGAGTTCCGGGCCGACGAACATGTCCCGATCCCGGTAGGCCCACTCGACGCGGGGGGTGAGGAAGCCCGAGAGCCAGCCCTCCACCTCGACCGGAATCGAGTACTGAGCAGCCACGAACGAGTTGTACTCGGGCGAGTTGGGAAGCCGCTCGCCCGAGCGATCCAGGGGCTCCGACCCCCCGAGCGAGTTCGTGGAGTTCGGGAAGGAATCGTACTTCGCATCGAGGAAGCCGAAGTTCGCGGTGATCATCAGGCCGTCGATCGGAATCGCCCGGAGCTCCGCCTCGACGCCCCGGATCCTCGCCTTCGCCGCGTTGAGGGTGAGGGCGCGAACCTCGAGTTCCCCCTCGTCGCCGATCTCCGATTCGAGCTGCGTCCTCTGAATGCCGTCGTACTTGCTTTCGAACACCGCCAGATTCAACGTGACGCGCTGATCGAACCCGATGATCTTGGCACCGATCTCGAAGTTATCGAGCGTCTCCGGCTCGAACGGGAGCAGTCCGAGATCGGCATCACCACCCAGAACCGCATTCAAGCCGCCCCCTTTGAAGCCGCGCGAGTACGTGAAGTAGCCCATCAGGTGATCGAGCTGCGCCGGCGCGAGCCACTCCTCGGGAGCGAAGAGCGCGAGACTCGCCATCGGCGTCCAAGCCGTGAAGATCTTGTCCCCCGTCACGTTGACGAAAACCTGATCCTCTTCGGGAAGGTTCACGTTCCGATTGATTTGCTGACTACCCTTCTTGTCTTCGGTGTACCGGATCCCGCCCGTGACGCTGAGCCAGTCGAGCGGGCTCACCGTGCCTTGAGCGAACAGGGCCCAGTTCCAGTTGTCCGAGATCACCCGGGTGACGTTGTTCTGATTGACGAGGGGAACCTGCACACCGTTGCGGCGATCCGACTTCTCCCAGAAGAGGAAGGCGCCGGTCACGAAGCTGATCTTCTCCTCCCACGCGGACGCCGCGAGCTGCAGCTCTTGCTGAACCTGCTGCGCCGTCCCGGCCCGCCCGTCGATCGGGTCCGCGCCGCCAATGTTCGCGATCTGGATTACCGGGAGCGCCGTTCCGTCTACGTCCCCCGCCGTCGGACTCTTCTGCTGACGCCAACTCGTGATCGACTTCGCCGTGATCTCCTGCAGCGGGCCAAGATCCCCGACGTCGTACGCAATCGTTCCCCAGGCACCCCAAGACGACGTCGCTGCGATCTGGTCGACGTTCGTCGAAATCACACGCGGGCTCGTCTGGCGACAACGGTTGTAGTAGTCCTCGCTGCCCAGCCCTCCCGGCTGGATGAAGACACACTCGCCGCTCGCGCTGTGAGTTTGATCCTTGAACCAGCTGCCGCTCACGTCGATCGTGAGATCACTCGTCGGCACGAAACGCAGTGCGCCGATGAACGAGAGGCCGTTCTCCTCACCCCAGAACTCGTCGAAGTTCTTGTTGTACACGTAGCCGTCGCGATTACGTGAGGCGAAGGTGAACCGCGAGAACAACATCCCATCGATGACCGGAACGTCGAGACTCATGCGCGTGCGGATCTGCCCCATGTTTCCGGGGCGCACCGAAAACAGCGCCTTCAACTCGTCGCCGGGCTTCACCGTCGTGACACTCACGGCGCCGCCCACAGTGTTCTTTCCGAACAAGGTCCCCTGCGGACCGCGCAAGACTTCGACCGACTGGATGTCGACCACGTCGAAGATCGAGCCCTGCGCGCGCGGCAAGTACACGCCGTCGATGTAGAGACCCACTCCCGGATCGAACGACACGCCGACGCCGGAGCTACCGACACCACGAATGACGATCTGGGCGACCTGCGCGGATCCGCCACTCTGGATCGTGAGGTTAGGGACGAGCTGCTGGATCTGGTCGATCCGCGTGACGTTGGAGTTCTGCAACGACGCCATGCTGAGGGCCGTCACGGCAATCGGAGTGTCTTCGAGGAACTCTTCGCGACGCCGCGCCGTAACCGTGATCTCCTCGATCTTCGAGATCGCCTGAAGCGCGCGTCCTTCCTCACGAGCGCCGCTATCGATCTCGCCCAACGCGGTCTCCTCGACCGGAGGCGGCGTGGCCGGCAGCGATCCTTCCACTGCGGCGGGCTGCGCCCCCGCGCGGCCCCCAAGAACCAGGACGAGCGTGAAGGCGAAAGCTCTCAGAGCGCTGTGGAAACGATTCACGAGTCAGATTAATGGCTGATCCCTTGCTGGAATGTAAGCGACAGGAAGCCGCGACGCGGCCGACGCTGAAAAACTCACGCCCGTGGCCTGCGCAACTTCGACCGGCGCTCGATGATCATCACGACGGGCCGCGGTACGATTCTCGATGCCCCACACCTGCCGCTCACCGCGCCAACCGGCGTCACGGTCCAACTCCACGATGTCGCGTCGGGGAATTGCTGGGGCGGCTACTTCCCTGAGACGGCGATCGAACGAAACCAGTCCGGAGGTCTTCCGAGCCACCCCAAGGGGGCCGGGTGCAGTCGTTCCAGCGCTGCGATAGGCTCGGCGGATGAAGGAGGCCGCCCGGATCAACGAAGCCCCGCTCCGTGTCGTCAATGGCAGCCTGCGTGTCTCGGATGAGCGCTAGTCGCTCGGCGCGTTGGGTCGGCGGTTCGCTCGTTTTCCTGTTCGTGCTGGCGCGAGCGCTGATGCTGTTCGAGCCGGCTCTTCTCATCCTGACGCCGGACGTCAAGGAGCACGTATCGATCGCCAACGCCTTCACGCTCGGACAGGGCTTCGTCAACCCGATCCAGTGGTACTTCGCGCTCCCGGGCCCACCGCCGATCCCAGCTGCGGCCACGCGGGCACCCGTGGTGCCCTTGTTGTTGACCGGCGCGTTCAGCACCGGGGCCAACCTTGCGCAGGCGATGTATGCGCACATCGTCTTGGCAGGGTTCGTGGCCATAGGGATGTTCCTGGTCACGTGTCGGTTCACGCGGCCACCGTTGGCCGCGGCGGCAGTCCTCCTGATCGTGACCACCTCGTCCTGGACCGTCGTAACCAATACCGCACTCACGGAGATCACCGGACTCGCAGTCTCCATGCTCGTGATCGCGACGGCCGCTGGCGTCGGTCGCTCGTGGTCCGGCGCGATCCTCTGCGCCGTGGTCACCGTTCTGGCCTGGCTCACACGACCGAATCTTGCACCGCTCGGGTTGGCGGTTGCGGTCGCCGTCGCCTGGGATGTCCGCCGGCCGTCGGCGTTCATTCGTTCCCCCGTACCCGTCTACCTGGTCACGGTGATCAGCTCGATGAGCCTCGTATCCTGGCTGATCACGGCCGGCACGGGACTCCCCCCCTACGACGGCTATCGACATGCGTTCGAACACTTCCCCGAGGCCCGAGCCTTCCGCTACGGGCTCGAGTACGTCGGGGCAGCGACCTTCATCGAGGCCCATTTCGACAAAATCGTTGCGGCCTGCCTCGCGAATGCACGCTCGTTGTCGGCAACGCTCTTCGAATCCGGTCAGTTCCAGTTCGCCGGATGGTGGCTTCTCGCGGGAACGATCTCCGTCCTGAGTGCGCCGTCTCGCTCGACCGTAGAGCAACGAATCCTCGTGCTCGGCGGGCTCGGCTTCAGCACAATGATCGTGCTTTCGTATCCGACGTTCGACCGACTCCGCTACCCGCTGTTCCCGGCGACGTTCGGAATTCTTGCTGGGGCGGGAGCCCTCGAGCAAGCGATCACCTGGTGCGAGAAGCGCCTCCCCGCGTTTCAGCCAGACATGCTGAACCATGGAGCTTGGGCCTGTGTTCTTGCGCCCTCCGTCTGGGTTCTGTTGACCCTCCCGTCGCTGCCGCCCACCATCGTTAGCCCGAACAAATCGCGATCGGTGGACTGCTCGCTGTTCGAACCCGGCACGCTAATCATGAGCGACGAGCCATGGCGCGTCCATTGGATGTGCGGAAACCCGGCGGTGCGGGTGCCGAGTAATTTCCCTTCTGAGGAAGTCCGGCTGCGCTTCCTGGCCGACTACGCACCTCGCTACTTCATTACCTACAGGAAAGTGCTCACGAGCCGTGCGAAAGAAGACCCGGAGCTCCGATTCCTCGGACCGTTCGGCATCGGTTTCGCGTTCGAGTTCACGAACGCCCCCCTCGCGAAGAAGCCAGGGCTCATCGTACGGCCGCCAAGGTGCCGCCTCACCCCATCGGCGCCGGGCTGCGAAGACCCGCCGCCCGCAGAGCCTTGAAACCCGATCCGAGCTAGCTCGAAAAGTGGAAGGACGCATTCCATCCGAACAGCATTGAATTCGTCTCGACCCGCCAGCGGGACTCGAGGACTCCGACCTCCTGATCAGCCTGCGCAATCTCGACCGGATCGCTCTCATCGACAGCAAGCGCGGGAAGGTGCTGTGGAGTTGGGGAGGGCAGCCTGTTCTGGACAGGCAACGTCCTGATCACCGAGAGCGCCAAGGGTCGTGTGTTCGAAGTCACGCCCGCCTGCCGGATGACACCGTAGGTCGGGTTGGCTAGGCTCCTCCGGTGTCCCGACCCGCCCTCAACCCGACGACCCGCACCGTCCGGTTCGTCGGTGCGGTACTGGTATTCGCCGTCGCGGTGACTGTCTCGACGATCGCGCTCGACCCCGCGCGGATCCTGCTCAGCCCCGACGTGATCGAGCACGTCTCAATCGCCAACGCCCTGTCGCTCGGACATGGCTTCGTGAACCCGGTCCAGTGGTACTACTCGCTGCCGGGGCCGCCTCCACTTCCTGCGGCGGCATCGCGCGCCCCTGTGCTCCCCCTGCTCCTCGCCGGGGCGTTCAGCGCCGGAGCCGACCTTCGCGAAACGGTGTACGCGCATATTCTCTTCTCGGCTCTGGTCGCCGTCGGGATGTTTCTGCTCACATGTCGCTTTGCGAGACCCGTTCTGGCCGCCGCGGCTACGATCCTCGTGGTGACGTCTCCGATCTGGGCGATGGTGAGCACCAGCCTGCTCTCGGAAGTCACAGGGCTCGCAGCCTGTCTTCTGATCGTCGCGACGGCGGCCGGCGCCGGCCGCGCTCGAAGCGGCGCGATCGTCTGTGCGCTCGCGACGGTGCTCGCGTGGCTCACCCGTCCGAACCTCGCGCCCATTGCCTTGGCCGTCGCCGTGGCAATCGCCTGGGACGTCCGGCGACCCAGGGCGCTGCTTCGGTCTCCGGTCGCGCTCTACGTTCTCGCGGTCGTCGCCGGAACGGCCGTCGTGTCCTGGTTCTCGACGATCATGACCGGCCTTCCGCCGTATGACGGATACCGTCACGTCTTCGAACACTTCCCGGAGGCGCGCGCCTACCGCTACGGGACCGAGTACGTCGGCACCTTCACCTTCATCCAAGCGCACTTCGACAAGGTCGTGGAGGCCTGTCTCTCCCACGCCAGCCAGCTGTCGTCGGAATTCTTCACGTCGAGCCGGTATCGCTTCGCCGGCTGGTGGCTCCTCGCCGGCGTTCTCTGCGTTGCGCGCTCGCCGTCGCGCGCCACGGTCGAGGAGCGCGTCCTCGCTTTGTCTGGACTCGGCTTCAGCCTGATGATCGTGCTCACGTATCCGGCCTTCGACCACCTGCGATACCCGCTGTTTCCGGCCATCTTCGGAATTCTGGTTGGAATCGGCGCGGTCGAAAGAACACTGCAATGGGTGGAAGCGCGGCGGCCCACGTTCCGCTGGGCGAATTTCGAGCGCCCCTTATGGGCCGGCCTGATCGTACTCTCCGCGGGACTCACATGGACGATCGCCGCGGGATCGCGAAGCATCGCCGCCGCGCCCGAAACGATGAGCCTGGATTGCTCGGTCCTCGCCCCCGGTGAGCTCGTCATGACCGACGAGCCGTGGAGCGTTCACTGGATGTGTGGCAACCCGGTGATCCGCGTTCCGGCCGACCTAATGCTCGATGGGATACGGGATCAGTTCCTCGGTGACTTCGACCCCCAGTACTTCATCGCGTATCGAAAACTCTGGGGACAACGCGCGATGCGCGATCCCGAGATGCGACTCATCCCCACGGCCGGTCCGGAAAAGGTCTTCGAGATCGCTCGCGAGTCACCCCCCGCAACACGAGGACCGATCATCCACCCGCCGGCGTGTCGTCTCGACCCCTCCCCTGCGCCCTGTACGGATCTCGCTGCAGCACCGCCGGCGACATCCCCCAACGTCGTACTCGTCGTGATCGACGCTCTTCGGCGCGATCACCTCGGCATGTTCGGCGACACGCGCCCCACGAGTCCCAATCTCGACGCGCTCGCGCGTGAGGGTGTTTTGTTCACGAACCTCTCGAGCGTCTCTGCCCAGACGGCCCCCGCAGTCTCCAGCCTCTTCACCGGCCGGTACCCATCGGAGAGCGGCGTCCAGCTCTACGCGCGCGACCTGTCCTTCGGAAACGGACGAAAGCGGCCCGTGCTGGACGACTCACTCACGGTCCTTGCCGAATCGATGCCCGACGCGGGATACGCGACCGCCGCGGTCGTATCGAACCCATAGCTCTCTCCAGAGAACGGGTTCGCTCAGGGGTTCGACGAGTTCATCGAAATCGAATGCGGTGGACTGCGGCCGAAGAAGAAGCCCCCGTGCCAGGCCGACCAGGTCTTCGATGCCGCGTGGCCCTTCCTCGAGAAAGGCAAGCAGCCCTTCTTCCTCTACCTCCACCTGATGGACGTCCATAGTCCGTACATCAAGCCGGGAATCACCACTCGAATGTTCGTCACGGAGAAGGGGCGCGACCGCTACCAGAACGGACCCGCGGCGGAGCTGAGCGACGTCGATCGCGAATTCATGATCGCCCTCTACGACGAACTGACGGGGTCGTTCCTCCTTCTTTCCCGACCCGGCGCGATCGGCGCAGCCCGCATCGGCGAGCGACGTTGCTGGCATACGGCGCGTCGATCTGAGAGAGAGCCCCCCATGCATGTCGGATTTGGAACGGTCTTTCAGAGCCAACCCGGAGTCGAGGACCACGTCGTCTACCAGAGAGAGATTGCGGACGCCGTCCGCGCCGAAGCGCTCGGCTTCGATTCGGCGTGGTGCACGGAACACCACTTCGGCGATTACATGCTGAGTCCGGACCCGTTCCAGTGGCTCTCGTTCATGGCCGCGGCAACGACGAAGCTCGATCTCGGCACGATGGTCTCGGTCCTCCCGTGGCACGACCCGATGTGGGTGACCGAAAAAATCGCAATGCTGGACGCGATCTCCGGCGGGCGGGTCATTCTCGGCGTAGGGCGGGGAACCGCTCCGAAGGAGTACGGGCTCTACGGCGTCGACGTCGAGACCAGTCGTGCGCGCTTTGCCGAGTCCGCAAAGATGGTGATCAACGGACTCGAACAGGGCTACTGCGAGTTCGATGGGACCTACATCCAACAGAAACGGGCCGACATTCGCCCGCGACCGTTCAAGTCGTTCCGAGGTCGAACGTACGCGTCGGCCGTTTCACCTGAGTCGTTCCCCCTCTGTGCCGAGCTCGACGTGGGCCTCCTCTTTATTCCGCAGAAACCGCTCGAGCAGCATCAAATCGATCACGAAGCGTATCGCGAGCACTTTCTTCGGCTCCACCAGCGCGAGCCAATCCCGGCGATCTACGTCGGCTGGGTCGTGTGTGACGAGAACGAGAACCGCGCCCGCGAGCTCGCCTACGAACACATCGGCCGGTACTGGGACAGCGCCGTCCAGCACTACGGGATGCAGGTACCCGAATCGATGACCGAGGTCTTCGTGAACGCGCACCCGTGGGGGACCCCCGAGCAGGTAGCCGAGAAGATCGCCGCGACGTGTCGGCAGCTCCGCGCCGACCGCTTCGTGGGCGTGTTCAACATGGTGGGCATGGAGCCCGAGTTCGCGCGGGCCAATCTCGAGCTGTTCTCGGAACGAGCTCTTCCCCTCCTCGAGCAGGAGCAGCTTTGAGCACCAGCGAGACCATCCTCGTTGCCGGCAGTACCGGATACGTCGGGCGCTACATCGTGCAGGAGTTGGCCACGCGCGGCTACAGCGTGCGGGCGCTCACGCGAAGCGAGGAGCGCCTCGGAGAGATCGGCCCCTTCGGCGCGCCGGCCGTTCGCCAGGCATGTGCTGAAGTCGCCGTCGCCGAGGTCACTCGGCCCGAGGTGCTGCCCGGCGCATTCGACGGCGTCGACGCAGTCATATCCAGCGTCGGCATCTCTCGGCAGCGTGACGGCCTGACGTTCGACCAAGTCGACCACCTGGCGAACAAGAACCTCATCGAAGCCGCGACGGCCGCCGGAGTTCGCAAGTTCGTCTACGTATCGCTGTGGGATCCCAACGTGGTCGCACATCTCGAGATTGTTCGCGCGCACGAGAAGGTCGTCGCCGCCCTCGAATCGAGCGGGCTCGAACACACCATCGTCCGGCCCTCGGGCTACTTTTCCGACATGGGCGCCCTTCTCGACATGGCACGCCGCGGGCGCTCCTTCGTGATCGGCGACGGGACCAATTGCATGAACCCGATCCACGGCGCCGATGTCGGTCGCGTCTGCGCCGATGCACTCGATAGCCCAGAGCGAGAACTGGGCGCAGGCGGCCCCGACATCTACACCCAGCGCGAAGCGGCCGAGCTCGCCTTCGAGGTCCTCGGACGTGAGCCGAAGATCACCGCCGTGCCGATCTGGCTGTGCAACCTGCTCGCCCGCGGAATCGGGCTTCTCAGCACGCAGTTCGGAGACCTCGCCGAGTTTCTCGTAACGGCGGGACAGGTGAGCGCCGTCGCGCCGCAAGTCGGGCGGATCTCGTTGCGGGAGTACTTCGAGCAGCTCCTTACCGACGAGAAGAAGTAGGCAACCCCGGGCGATTCGCCCAACGGGGCGTTTCGGACGGGGCCCTACTCCACAGCCGTCTGCCAGACGCCGTTGCGCTCGCCCGTCGCTTCGAAGCGCGCGCCGACCCTCAGGAAAGCCGGCTGCGTCTCTTCGTCCGTGCCGTGGGCGGCGCCGTCCACGGATCTTCGGGCCAGGGATGCTTCGCGTAGCGGCCGCGCATCTCTTTGCGAACTTCGGGGTAGGTCTGCTCCCAGAAGTTTCGCAGGTCTCGCGTCGTCTGAACGGGGCGGCCATTGGGTGCCAGGAGCGAGAGTGTGATCGCCCGCGCTGGATTGCCCACCTGCGGACTGTCCGCAAGACCGAAGAGCTCCTGGAGCTTCACCGCAAGAACGATCTCGCCGTCGTCCCGGTACTCGAGGCGATGGCGGCATCCGCTCGGCACTTCCAGGGTCTCGGGGGCATGCCGATCCAGGGCTTTGCGTACCGCGTGCGGAAGCATCGCATGAAAGTCAATCTTCGGGAGCGACGTGGCGCCCATCAGCGAGGCCTCAACGAGCGCATTCAGATCCAGCTCGACACCAGCAATATCTGCGCGCGTCTGCAGCTGCCGCTCGGGCGCGGACGGCTTGCGTGCCGCGAAGGCGTCGCGAAGAAGCGAAAGCGCCGCGTCTGGATCGACCTCCGCGGCGCGCTCTTCCACGAGGAGAGTTCCGATCCGGCGACGACGGAAAGCGCGGACGCGCCCCTGCCGAGAGTCGAACTCGTGCTCGACCCGCTCTTCGGGCAGAGGAAGCCACTCCTTCTCTACCCGGCTGGCGACTTCGACCAGCGCTTCCGCTCCCGTACCGCGCTGCGCGGCGCGCAACGCGATGGCGACCAACCACTCGCCATCTCGCACACCGCTCTCGTTCGCGAGGCGAGCACCGTGGCCATTCGCGAGAACGAGGCGGTCGGAGCCCGGCGCACGTCTTCGAGCCAGACGATCGGCGAACCCCGCGAGCAGTGCACGGCGCAACTCGTCGTCGCTCACCTCGCCCGGGCTATGGCGTGCCGGCAGGATCCGATCCGCGACGCGTTCGATCTGCTCCGCGGCGCGACGCACCGCGAACGGGGCCCGGCTAAAGTCGGCGAGGCGAGAGAGAACGTCGCTCGCAGTCGTCGCAGCGATGCCACGCGGTACGGACGCCGGGTCGGACAGTCCCGCGCAAAGTTCCGCCGCTCGGCGGCCACCGCCCGCCTCGATCAAGACGCGGGCGAGCCGCGGCGGCATCGGGAGCCGGCGCATCGTTCGGCCAATGTCTACGAGCACCCCCCTTCGCGTCGCACCGAGACTTTCGAGAAGGGTGAGACCGGCCTCCAGCGCTTCGGCCGCCGGCCGCTCGAGCCAGGCGAACGTCCGCGGGTCCTCCGACCAGGCCAAGAGCTCGAGGAGGATCGGCGCGAGGTCGATGCGATGAATCTCGGGCTCGCGTGCGGGGCGAAGCTGCTGGGCGGGATGCCAGAGGCGTACCGCGCGTCCAGGTCTCGTTCGGCCGGCGCGACCCGCCCGCTGCTCGGCCGAATCCGCGGCGATGCGCTCGGTGCTGAGGCGATCGAGACCGATCCGACGGTCCTGACGCATGACCTTCTGAAGCCCCGAGTCCACGACGGTCGTCACACCGTCGACCGTGATGCTGGTCTCGGCAACGTTCGTCGCGAGGATGACCTTCCGCTCGCGACTGCCCGCAAGCGCGGCGTCTTGCTCCTCAGGCGACAGCGATCCATGCAATCGGTGGATGCGCGCTCCGGGCACGCCGCCCTCGAGTGCGCGCGCGGTGCGGTCGATGTCCGCCATGCCCGGCAAGAAACAGAGGAGGTGCCCGTCGCCGACCGAGAAGGCCTCACGCACGGCATCGGCCGGCGCGACGCCGTCGCGGTACTCGACCTCGACGGGGTGGAGCCGCGCCTCGGCGCGCACAATCGGGCAACCACCGAGTGCCCCCGAGTAGAGGTCGGCGTCGAGCGTGGCCGACATCACGACGACGCGGAAATCATCTCGCGCGGCAAGCACCTGACGTGCGAGCGCAAAGCCCAGGTCCATTTGCGCACTTCGCTCGTGTATCTCGTCGAGCACGAGAGTCTGGAAGTCGGTCAGAAAGGGATCGTCCTGCAATCGAGCGAGCAGAATGCCCTCCGTCACGACGAGCAGCTTCGTGCGCTTGGAGAATTTCCGCTCGAAGCGGACCTGCCAGCCCACCTCGTCACCGACCTTGCAACCGGCTTCGAAGGCAATCCGGCGCGCGACACTCCGGGCCGCCACTCGCCGAGGCTGGACCAGCAATACCGAGCCGTTCGGCGTCAAGGCCGGTGGAACACGCGTCGTCTTGCCAGATCCGGGCGGTGCCGTGACCACCACGGCGCGCGCCGCCTCGAGGCCGGCCCGGACAGCCGGGAGGATCGCATCGACCGGGAGTTCTCTACGATTGCGGGACACGGTTCCGATTCACGAGCGGTGCCGCGGAAGCACGCGCTACCTCGCGGGGCCAACGGGGTCATGCTAGCACAGCCCGCGTGGCTCCACCGGTCTGTCGTCGCATCCGTCTCTCGCCGACCCGCAGGCGACGACGCCTTCTGCTCTCCGGATTCTCCCTCGTTGCGCTGGCCTTCCTCACGACGCCCCGGGCACATGGCATCGACGAAGCAGGACCCAAGACGCTCTCCCCCGTCGTGCATTTCGTCGCGGCGCAGAACACACCTCGCGTGACGATCCAGGAGGTCTCCCGACCCGTTCTGAATGCGCTCCCGCGGACTGCCGCTCAACTCGTGTGCCCGTCGGCCGCAACGTGTTCCGTACGTGCGGCAGCCCACACGGGGGCCGGCTCTCGAACGGTCGTCGGATGGCCGGAGAAGCCCGCGCCGGCCGTCCCCGCTCCCTCCCTCGAAGAGTTGATTCGTGGACCGCAACCACCTCCCGAACAGTGGACCTACGAGCTTTTGCCGAAGACGAAGGACACCGACCCTCCGGCGGGCATCGCAACCACGAAGAAAGTCGGCAAGCTCGCGCAGAGTTGGGCCCTCCCGCCCGTAGCGGATCGAACCGTCTCCACGCCCCCGACGCGCATCGAACCCGGCGCCGTGCTGCAGTTCGCCTATGGCGTCGAGGAGCCGGCCTGGTCGATCGACTCGGCCCCGGTCACGTTCGAGGTTGTCGCCCTGTTCGGCGAGAAGCAGATCTCGCTATTTCGACGCGTACTCGACCCGGCGCGCAACGAGTCGGAGCGACGATGGTTCGAGCAGCAGATATCGCTCGATCCCGTCGCGGGGAAATCGGTGCAGTTCCGCTTCTCGGCGACCACGGTCGACCCTGCCGACCTCCGACCGCAGGCACCGGTCTGGGCGGACCCGTCGATTCTCGAACCACGCGCGGACACCCGACCTTCGATCGTTCTGGTCTCACTCGACACTCTGCGGGCCCGCAGCCTGAGTGCCTACGGATACGAACACGAGACCACGCCGTTCCTCGCGAGCCTGGCCAAGCGCGGAGCGTTGTTCACGCGCGCGTTCACCACGTTCTCGAACACGGTGGGGTCCCACGTGAGCATGTTCACCGGGCTGTACCCCGCATCCCACCAAGCCATCCAGCTCGAGAAGATCATTCCGCCGGAGGTTCCGAACCTCGCGCAGTCGCTCCGCAAGGCCGGCTACGTGACCGCCGCGTTTACAGAGAACGGCAACGTCAAAGGCCCAAGCGGCTTCTGGCGGGGCTTCGAGTACTACAACGAGTTCAAGCGCATCATCGCGGACGGGGGCGGCGCCACAGGGACGTTTGGCCGCGCACTCGATTGGGTCCAACACAATCGAGATCGCCCCTTCTTCTTGTTCGTGCACACCTATGCCGTGCATTTCCCGTACGTTCCGCCAAAGAAGTACGCCGAGCTCCTCAAGCAGGACGCGTCGGAAACGATCGAGCCGCGACGGAGCCTGCTGAACTACGAGGCGGAGATTCGTTTCCTCGATGACGAGGTCTCCCGGCTGATCGAAGGAATCTCGAAGCACGTCGACCCCAAGCACCTCCTTCTCGTCATCACCTCGGATCACGGCGAGGAGTTCAAAGAGCATGGGTTCCTCCAGCACCGGCAGCTGTACGACGAGGTGCTGAACGTCCCGCTTCTCTTCGTCTGGTCCGACGTCATCCCCGCCGGGGAGCGTCACGGTCAAGCGGTCTCGCTCGTGGACATCGTCCCCACGGTCCTGGATCTCGCCAGCGTTTCCGAGTCGGCAAGCACCGAAGGGCAGAGCCTCGCCCCTCTCCTCACCGGGAAGGCCACACCATCGGCGGACCGGATGGTTTACGCCCAGGGATGGCCGTCGGTCGGGCGGCAGTTCGCATCCCGGCAGCAGAGCAAGAAGTGCATCATCGTCGACCGGGAGCCTACGGCCGAGTGCTTCGATCTGGCGACCGACCCCGACGAGAAAGCTCCGCTTCCCGAATCGTCCGGCCCCGCGTTCAAGCGCTTGGCCACGGCCGTACGCGCATACCGAGACCAGTTCTACGAGAACGCCCAGAACCAGACACCCACACCGGCTTCGTCGCAGATCGACCTCGAACGCGAGCGGAACCTGCGAGCCCTCGGCTACATCGAGTAGGCGGGACTTCGGGACGGGCTTCCTCGGAACCTCAGTGACACCGAACACCGTGCTCCTCCCCGACATCAACCAGACCGACAGCGGCACCGTGACCCTTCAGGCGTTCTGTGACGGAGCCGAGTCCTCCGCCGCGGTCTTCCGCGCAGTCGACGGCGGTGGCCACACGATTTCCAGCATCGCGAGTTGCATCGGCCCGACGCTCGAGGGGCTCTTCGGAAAGCAGAACCGGGACTTCGAAACCGCGGAAGGAGACTGGGCGGTCCTCCCACACCAGCACCTCGCCGGGACCGATGCGGCCTGCTGCAATTGGTGCGTCGAAGCCGTCGAGGAATGCGACGACGGCAACCCAATCGACGGCGACGGGTGCCCCGCGACGTGCGTGGCCGGAGGTTCCGCCCTACCGATCGTCTCGTTCGGAGGGCTGGCCGCGCTGGTACTCGGGCTCCTCGGCGCCGGAGTCCCGCCGAATAGCCTGCGCAAGCGCCATCTGGTGGTCGTTCACCGCTACGTGTAGAGAAAGACCGTTGTCCACTCCCCCGATGAACGCCGAAAACCTGTCGGCTTGTCCGGCTTGCGGCAGCAACGCAACCGACGGCCGTACGCGTGTCCCCGACCACGAGTACGGCGTCGAATTTGTTGCCACCTACGTGCGGTGCTCGGCGTGCGGGTCGGAGACGCAGGCGCCGATGCCCGAGGACGAGCAGCTCGCGTCGTTCTACCCAGCCACCTACCACAGCAAGCAGGCCGATGGCGCTCTCGTGCGCATGCGCAACGACGTTCGGTGGAAACGACTCGCGTCGTTGCTCGACCCCGCCGGGGGCAAAGGCGTCATCCTCGACTATGGCTGTGGTGACGGTCAGTTCCTTCGTCACGTCGCGGAGCGGGACGCGTCGGCGCGTCTCTTCGGATACGAGATCGGTGCGACCCGCGAGATCATCGAGCAGGTCGACGGCCGCGTCACGATCGTGCGCGGGAGTGTCGACGATCTCCTCGGTGCGCTCCCTCCGTGCCGGATGATCACGATGAACCACGTGATCGAGCACCTTCCCGACCCGGTGAAGACCCTGTCGCAGCTCGCCCGCCACCTCGAGCCGGGCGGCGTATTCGAGGGACAGACACCGGCCGCCGGTTCCCTCGAGCATCGCGTGTTCGGAACGCGGTGGAGCGGCTACCACGCACCTCGCCATACCGTCGTGTTCTCGCCCGGTGGTCTCGAATCGGCTCTCGAGCGCGCCGGGCTTACGCGTCCCAACGTAATCGGCGCGTTCAACCCCGCGGGCCTCGCGCTGAGCCTGGCCTCCGTGCGGCATGACGACGCGCCCAGCGTTCTTCGCCGCGAAGGATTGCCCTGGCTCGTGTGGCTCGGACTCGCCAGCGGCCTGTCCCTCGTCGACAAGCTCTCGGGAGCGCCGGCCGTCATCGACTTCGACGCCAAGAAGGCGGCATGAACGGCCGGCAGCGGCCCCAGTTCGAACGGCGATCCGACGCCGTATCCCTGCTGGTGGTCGCCGCGCATCTCGCGTTCGTGTTGTGTCCGGTCTTCCTCGGAGCATGGGTCGGCGTGAGTCCGTGGCTCGTGCCGCTGTGGTTCTGGTTCGGGCTTGCGTTCCACGGGATGTTGAACCTGTGGCACGAGTCCTCGCACGCGCTCGTGTTCCAGGAACGCGCGAGGAACGAGGTACTCGGTCGATGGGTTCTGGCCCCGCTCATCCTCGGCGAGTTCGATACCTACAAGCAACGCCACTGGGACCACCACCGGTTTGTCGGTGAAGAGAACGACACCAAGGATGCGTACCTGCTCGACCTGCACGGCTCCCGCGTTCTCGGGTTCCTGGTTCGCTGCCTGACGCTGCAGGAGGCCATTCAGAAACTGAAGCGGACCGGAGACACCTCCGCTGCGACGCCCCCCTCCTCCACTTGGCTGGCACGCGCCGCGGTCGTCCACGGAGCGCTCTTCGCGTCGCTGTTTTTCGTCGCGCTCTCGAACGATCGAGGCCCGCTCCTCGCGTTTTTCGCAGCCGGGTTCGCGTGGGGCGGGATCTTCATTTACGGGATGGCCGGACTCACGCTCTTCGTCGCATCGCTCCGCACCCTGTGTGAACACGGCGTGGCGGACGACGGCACGGCCCGGGTCGGCAGAGCCGCACTGCGAAACTTCGCATGCGGACCGATCGAACGGCTTCTCATGGGCTCGTACGGGTTCGCGGAACACGCGACACATCACCGCGAGCCGGCAGTCCCCTCGTATCGCCTGCGCGAAGCAACCGCTCAGTTGGTCGAGCAAGGCGCTGCCGAGCTTCGCCCGTGCGAAGGCGGATACCACGCACGCCTCCGGGAGATCGTCGCCGGCTGAACGCCGACGGATGCTCTATCCCGCCTGCTTCTCGGCCTGTGGCCGTGCCCCGATGACGCGGGCCGGTGCGCCGGTCACGATCGTGTAGGGCTCAGTCGAACGCGTCACCACAGACCCGGCTCCGACGACGGTCCCTGTCGCCAGGGTCACGCCCGGGGTCACGACGGAGTTCGCGCCAATCCAGACGTCATCACCAATCGTAATCGGTGCGCTCTGATGCCCCTGTTGAATCATCGGGAGGTCGGGGCTCAGGTCCCATCGATGCTGTGAACTCACGACCACGACGTTTGGCCCGACGAGAACATTGTCGCCCATCGTCAGCCCGCCCCGGCCGTCGAACGTACACCCGGTGTTGATGTGGCAATTACGCCCCATCCGGATTCCGTACGAGTGGATGAAGTGAACGCTCCGCGAGATGTAGCCGAAACCACCGAGTTCGGCGAAGAGCATGCGGTAGAACACGTACCGTAGGCCGAACCCGAGCAAGCTGGGGATCCACCGCAACAGCGTCCCGACCACCTCTTCCAGATAGACCGTAATCGCCTGGCGCGCCGTCATGCTGCCGAGGAGTCGACGCAACTGGCCAAGGGCGGTGACTTTGACGTCTTCGGACATTCGATCGGAATCGGCTCCCACGGCGGACCACGCCACGAAGCCAGCAAGAGACGAGTCTACCGGTTATGCACATCTAGGCCACTCGAATAGCGCCCGCCGGACTCGGAGTGTTACACGGTCGCCATGTCGATCCCCCAGCGGATCTTCGTTCCCATCTTCCTGTTCCTCCTCGCCCTCGCGGCGTTTCTCCGCTTCTGGGCCTTGGATGCCGGACTGCCGCACCTGATGACGCGGCCCGACGAGGAGCTCATCCTCTTCCAGACCCGCGATCCGGCAAGCGGGATCTTCCATCTGCAGTGGGTTGTGATGCACCCCGGAATCCCGAGCGCCTACATCTATCTTCTCTGGGTCTGGGGCGAGCTCGGACTCAATCTACTCCAGGCCGTCGGCGCCGCGCCGGCCGGCGACTACCTCCATCTACTGAACGCCGCTCCCGACCGGTTGCTGCTGATCGAACGGGCGTTCTCCGCATGCGCCGGCGTTGCGACCGTCGCAGTCGTGGCCCTCGGCGCCCGACGAGAACTCGGAGGCGGTGCCGCGCTAGTCGCCGGCCTGCTCGTCGCAACGGCGTTCCTGCACGTAAGGGATTCGCACTCTGCCAAACCGGACATCGCAATGGGACTCGGCTTCGCGGCCGCACTGGTCGTGATGGCGCCACTCTGGAACGGAGTGCGACTCGGCCGCGTGATCGCCACCGGCGTCGTCATCGGCGCTGGCATGGCAATGAAGCCTCCGGCCGTTCTTCTATTCGTACCCGCGTGGCTCGCGCTCTTCATGGGTTCCGAACAGAAGGGTTGGCGGCGGCTCTCGATCAGTCGAACGTTGCTGCTCGCACTCAGCGCTGCGGTCGTGTTTACGGCGACGTCGCCGTTCTTCGTTCTGAGTGGAGAGACGTTCGAGCGCGTCGTGAAGATCGTCGGCATCGTCTTCCCGGAGATCGCACCGGCGGAGGTCGCGCCGGCGATTCCCGTAATTCCGGGGCTCGAGAAGGATCCGTCCCGCCTAGCCGGTATCGGCTACCACGTTCGCTTTTCCCTGCGCTACGGCGTCGGGCTCGTGATGACGCTGCTCCTGCCGTTCGCCGTCGCGCGCGCGTTCCTCGTTCGCTCTCCACTGCTCGTTTCGAGCGCCGTGTTGTTCCTCCTCGGCGTGGTCGTCTTTGGCCTCTCGCCCGCCCTCCTCTCGCGCTACATCACACCGCTCGTGCCCGCAGCTGCGCTGCTCGTCGGCGGCTTGCTCGCCGGGATCGCCGAGAGGCTTCCGATGCGATCTCGAGCGACCGCACTCGCTGCACTCGCTCTGATCGTCGCCGCCGAGCCCACAATTGCCTCCGTGCGGTTCGATCGGCTCGCGACCCTAACGGATACGCGCGTGTACGCCGCGCGCTGGCTCGACGAGAACACCGAAGACGACGCGACCATCGCCGTCGCCGGAACGGTGCTCTGGTCCTGGGGAGAACCGACGCCGCCCACCGGCCGTGACTGGGTCCGAATCGAGCTCGACGATGGGGAACTCGATCGCTCCGGGGCGTCGATCCTTGTCACCCACGACCACACCTTGTTCTCTTCGACGATCGACCCGGGCAGCCTGACCGCGCTCCGGCCCCGCCTGGATCTCCTCGCCGAGTTCGACCCTTTCTCCGCCGACGGCCCCGAACCGATGTTCGAGACCCTCGACGCCTACTACATCCCCACTCGCGGCTTCGCCGGCCTCGAACGCCCCGGCCCTGTCGTACGAATCTACGCGGTCCGTTGAAGCGCAATGACATTTCGCCCCAGTCTCGCTGCGTTCCGGGGGGCGTTAGCAACCGCTCCGCGCTGAGGCGTTCCGCCTCGACGGGCCTGTGATAGCGTCCCCGTCATGCATGATTTGGTGATTCGAGGGGGAACGGTCGTCGATGGGACCAGCGCGCTGGCGCGGACGATGCGGCCGACATTCTGTCCCCCGATCTTGGAGATCACTCCGTAGCGCCCGCAGCAGGCCGCGCATCATGGCACTGCTTTCTTCCCGAACTCCACGCCGGCGCGAACATGCCACGTCGTATCGAGCGAGGAAACGGCCCGCCGACCGGGCCGTTGTCAGCGACCTCGCCGGCGTGGTTGTATCGGGTCAGGATGCGATTCGACCTGCTCGACAATGAAACTCGTCGGGTATCGCCGCCTTCCCGTCGTCCTAAACTGACGACACGACTGCCGACCTCCTCGAGAATGGACTTTACTTTGCCGCGTCTCCTGCTCGCCCTAGTGACCGCCGTGTTGCTGATCCCCGCCACCTCGCACGCGGATGGATTCTACGCCGGCCAGATCACGGAGGAGAACCTGGAACGGCTTCCACCGGGGGGTTTGGATGCGATCGGTGGAACCGGAGATTGGTTCCTCACGAACGGCGCTCTTTGTGCCGTCGTCTCCTCGCGTGAACACCCGACGTATCTCTCGCTCCACGGCGGCGTCCTGGTCGACCTCTGGCACTGCGCGAAAGCCAACGACCAATGGAGCACGATCCACCCGGTGTACAACCTGGATAAGGAGAAGATCCCACCGGCCGGCGAGATCCTCGCCGGCAGCAGCGACGAGGAGGCCTGGGTCGAAACCCGCGCGCCCGCGCACGGACTCGACACCGTCACGCGATACGCGTTCACCGACACGTCCCCGGGCGCACTCTCCGTAACCACGACGATCACGCGCACCGAAGACGGCGAGCCCTTACAGATCTTCGGAAACATCATTCTGCACCCCCGAGGTTCGCTCACGCCCTTCACCGTCGACACCGTCGATGGCGCGTTCTCACGGGGCTTCGATCAGCCCGAGGTCGATACCTCCGACCCCACTTCGATCGTCTCGACCGTGAGCGCGGCCGATCTGCAGCTCCTTCTGGGAAGCCGCCACATCGAACCCCCCATCAGCTACGGGGTCCAGACGCTCGAGACGACACACACGGATGCCGAGGGCGGCCGGGACTCCGTGATGCCTTTTCTCATGGGCGGCCAGTACTTCACCATTCTCGGAATCTTCTCCGAGCCTTTCTACACCTGGGGCCGCGCACCCGGCTTGCTGAGCTTTCTTCGCAGCCGCTTCTTCGAGCTCGAGGTGGGCGAGAGCCTCACGGTGCGACAGTCCATTCACGTCGGCGACCGCGCCGACGCCGCCTCCATCACCGACCGGATCTACCGCGGGCCCTTCGTCACGGGACAGCTCGACACGGGCGAGGCGGCAATCACCGTCAAAGATGCGGAAGGAGTCGATCTGACGTTCGTGCGCCCGAGCGCCGACGGCCGGTTTCGGTTTCGCCTCCCCGCTCACGCCACGAGCGCGACGCTGGTCGTCACCACGCCGTGGAGCGAGACCCGCCGAACCCTCGAGACACTCGACGAAGCGGCCGATCTGGGCCGAATGTCGACCGGCGCTGTCGCGACCTTACGCCTCCCCCGCGGCACACCGATGAACCTAATCTTCACGAAGGAGAATCAGCCGCAGATCTTCCGAAACGAGCTCACGAACAGCCGGATCGGCGGCGTGCGAGCGTTGACCGGGCCCGAAGGCCGCCGACTCAGCCTCGCGGGAAGCCATCGAGATCCCCGAAGCGTACGGTTGGCGCCGGGCCGCTACCGCGTCGTAGCGGGCCGCGGGCCGGAGTACTCGATGCAAGAAACCACGATCGAGCTCACCGCAGGAGACACGGTCGACCTCGAGATCGAAGCGCCAGCGCGGGCGGTCGATTCGGATGGTCTGATCGGTGCGGACTTCCACGTGCATAGCGGCGTCAGTTTCGATTCCAGTCTGCTCCCGGAGCACCGCATCCTCGACTTCGTCGCCCAGGGTGCGGAGATCCTCGTGCCGACCGAGCACAACATCACGACCGACCTGCAGCCGACGATCGAAGCCCTCGGTCTCGCAGATAGCGTCGTAAGCTTTCCCGGCGTCGAGTTGACGGGGATGGTGCGCACTCCTCAGGCACCGACCACCATCGGCCACAGCAACGTGTTCCCGGTGACGGCGGACTCCACCGCCTTCATGGGGGGCACCCTGCCCTTCGAGGCGAAGCGACTCGGGCAGGTGATCGACAGCTACAAGAGAGAGTTTCCCAACAGCATCTTCCAGCTCAATCACCCTCGCGTCAGCACCGCGGATGACGACATCGCGTTTCTGGATCACCTTTCGGTCGGTCGGGAGTTCGACCCCGATACGCCGCTGACCTCCGAGTCGAACAAGAGTCTTGTGCAAACGCATCCCGGGAGCGAGCATCGCGACATCGACTTCGATGCGATCGAGATCCTCAGCGGCGAGGCGATGGACGGCTATGAAGCCACCCGCCGAGACTGGTTCTCCTTGCTGAACCAGGGCGTCTACAAAGTGGCGATGGCCAACAGCGACTCCCACGGCAGCCAACAACTGGTCGCATTGCCCCGAACCTATCTCGCCGTAACGGACGACGATCCGATGACCGTGACGCCCGCGGACATCGTCGGCGCCATCCGCAGCGGACACGTGTACGGGACGACCGGTCCGATCCTCCGCGTCGCGCTCGGAGAAACCTCGCCGGGCGGCGTTCACGAGGGCCGAAGCGGTGTCCTGAACGTCCGGGTCGACAGCGCCCCGTGGGTTCCCGTAGACGAGGTTCGGATCTGGATCGACGGACAGCTCTGGAATACCGTGTCCATCCGCTCCGGCGAAAGCGTGTCCGTGAACATCACCGCCGACCACGACAGTTTCGTGTTCGTAGAGGCCGCAGGCTCTCCTTCGGCTGCTTACGAAGAACTCGCGCCCGGCTTCACCCCCTTCGCGTTCGCCAACCCGATCTTCATCGACGTGGACGGGAACGGCTGGTCGCCTCCGAACCAAACGTTGACCGGCCATTCGTCCGGGAGATAGCCTGCGATCGCCTCTCGAAGCCCTGGGTGGCGCGGTCGCCGAGCGGAGCGTGTTGCTTCTCTAGTCCACCCCGACTCGAAGCACGCTTCTCGACTCAGAGCACCTCTCTCCTCAGGTGATCTGCCAAGCGCAGCGCGAACGCCACAAGATTCATCGTGGGATTCGCGATTCCTGCGGTGGCGAAGATGGAACTGCCGGCAACGTAGAGGTTCGCGAGGCCGTGTACGCGACAATCCGCATCGACAACTCCGTCCTCCGGGCGGCGACTCATTCGCGTGGTGCCGATATGATGATTCCCGATACCGGGTAGGAGTGGACGCTCGAAACGCGGGACCCACGATCGAAGCTGTGAGCGGGCCCAACCGAGACGGGCGAGTTCTTCCCCCACCACGAGGGCGCCACGGTACAACGAGTAGCGATCGAGTTCTCCCAGCTTCCAATCCAGAACCGCCCGCCGATTTCCGAGCTCGTCGCGCTCCGCGGACAGTCGAACGCGGCTGTCCCGGTTCGGCGCCTGCTCGAGCACCGTGGTCGCCGAGATCTCACGCACCTTGGGGGTGTCGCCCCTCCAGAGCCCCGCGCGCATGGCCCGCCCGACCCCCGACACTTCGTCGTCGTCCGGACCCAAGACCCGATCGCGGCCGAAGAAGATCAGCATGGACCGCAGAAGGCCGTGCTCGCGTTCGGCCGCATCCGAGGGACTGAGCGCGCGAATCGCCACGCCCGGACCTTCCCCGTCTTCTGCCGGTGTCCAGTTCAACCCCTGCACGGGGAACGTCGCCGACGCCAAGAGTCGCTGCGCGGAATATGCCGGATGCTCCATGAAGTATCGGCCCACATTGTCGAACTCATTGCCGAGCCCACCGGGGCTCACGGAATCAGATGCGAGGAGTAGCCGCGGATTCTCGATGCCGCCGCAGGCGAGGACGTAGGCTCGGGCCCGGACAACGACGGGCTCCACGCCATCGAACGACCGAAATCGAATCCCAGTGACCTGCCGACCCGCCTCGTCCGAGAGGATCTCGGACGCGTTCGCCCCAACCGCAACGAAGACGTTCTCCGCGCTGCGCAACTCGTCGCCGTAGGCAGATGCGAATCGAACGATCGGCGAGCTGAGCTGGAAGATCTTGCTCTCCAGCACCGGGCTCCCGGAGAGGAAGTCGGGACCAAGAGTCCTCTCCCACCCTTCGGGGGAGTAATCGAGTGGGCCGAGGCCACAAATTTCGTGGGCCTCCGCGAGCCAGGGTTCGAGGTCACCGAACGAGATCGGCCAACCACTTCCAGGCACCCATCCACGCTCCTCGAAATCAATCACATCGAGAGCGCGGGACTGTCCCGACCAGTGGTTGGTCGTGCCGCCGAAGAAGCGAAGTCGCGAACCGGCGATGGGATACGGCGTGCCTACGATTTCCGTGTCGTACAGCCGCTGCGTTCGCGAGTCGCCGGTTTCGCCGCCCGACTCGAGCAGCAAGACACGACGACCCGTCCCCACGAGGGAGCGCGCGAGGGTGATCCCGGCGGCGCCCCCACCTACGATGCAGAGGTCGACGGAACCGACGTCCGGCAGATCCCTGACCTCGATCAGCACGTCGGCTCGGGCGCGAGCGCCGACGCAACCAGCTGCGCCTCGGTAATCGATACGATCCAACCGTCAATCAACACCGAACCGCCTGTGCGCCAGTCCTCGTCGATCGCCTCCTCGAGAGCCGCCGCGACTTCATCGGGCGACGCCGCTTCGAGATCCACACCGTGTTCGCTCAAGGAGCCGAGGAGCTCTTCACGTTCGCGCTCAGCCGACGAACCGCTCTCCGCCAGATATCGATCGACCAACGGAACGAGTCGGGCCGAATCCGGTTCGAGCATACGCAAAGCGCATGACGCAGAGAGGCCCGCGGACGCATCTGCAGAATTCGAGTCCCCTCCGCCGCCGCCACACCCTGCAACGGCGACCAGAAGCGCTCCCGACGACAGCCGAACAAAGGCCCGTCGATTGATGTTCGTCTTCCTCACGCTATGACGCTACGCTTGCAAGGCTCTCGCCTCCACCCCTACGACGCGAAATAGCGATCTTCTGTTGGGCGCTCGTCCGAGTTCAGGGGCGAACCGTGGCAGGAACGTAGCCTACCAATCGAAGGCCAAGTACGAATGGAGCTCGATGAGAGGCCTCCGCTCTGCAGCAATTATTATGTTGAGCGTTTTCGTCGCCGACGTCTCGCTCGCCTGCGGGACGCCCGCGCAAGCGCGACAGCTCTGGGGGGATCTCTCGCGACGCCTGATCTGCGAGAGCAAGAACGCACCCGGGTGGGACGAGTGGCACGTCTACTTCAATGACGGCGGGTAGGGCGCCACACACGGCCTGTATTACAACTATCGGCTCTCCACCAACGGCAAGGTCCGTCGCTACGCACCGCTCGACATGGCTGGAGAACCAACCCGCCGCCACGAGTATTCGACGAACCTCCTGCGCGACCGCACGCTCGCGCTCATCGATACGTGGAGTGGAGAGCCCTTCTTCCTCGAGTACTCACCATTCGCACCACACACGCGGGCCGTGGCCGTCGACGAAGCCATCGCGGCGATCTCCGATGCGCTCGAGGCCCAGGGCAACGCCGGCAGCTGGCGCCAGTCGATTCTCATCGAGCACTTCAGCCACGCCGCCGGCGTCGACACCTCGCACGGAATTCGCACGCACCAGTGGAAACTCATCCGTACCGATGCTGCCTCCGGTGTGACCCTCGAGCTCTACGACATAAAGAACGATCCCTTCGAGCTGAACAACGTTGCCGACGAGCCGGGGAAGGCTGAGGTGGTCGCGAGCCTCGTCGCGCAGCTCGACCTGCTCGAACTGGAGTAGTCGGGAGCTCCGTCGCTAGTCGGGCCGCCTCCCCGAACGCCCGAGCCGCTCGGCGACGGCGCGTCCCACCCGAATCCCGTCAAGCGCCGCGCTGACGATCCCGCCCGCGTAGCCCGCTCCCTCGCCGCAGGGGTGGAGGCCGGGAAGATCCGGGCTCTCGAGTCCCTCGGGCGTTCGTGGGATCCGGACGGGAGAACTCGTGCGAGACTCGACTCCGATCAGCACGCCTTCTTCGGTCACATACCCCCGCATTCGACGATCGAAGCGCGAGAGAGCCTCTCGCAAACGAGAGGCGACCTGGAGTCCCGTGCCATCGAGAAGGCCGTCGAGGTCCGCGCTTCCAATCCCGGGCCGGTAGCTGGTCTTCGGCAGCGTGCTCGAAGATCGCCCTGCGAGAAAGTCGGTTACGCGGACAGCGGGCGCAACGAGGCGACCTCCACCCTGCCGTGCCGCTTCCTGCTCCAATGCGCGCTGCAACGCGATGCCGCCGAGCGGGCCAGGGAAACCCGCGGCAGCGACGTCCTCCGGTGTCACGCTCACCACCAATCCGGAGTTCGCGTACGGCGAGTTCCGGCGGGAGAGACTCATGCCATTCACGACGACGCCGTCGGGCTCTGTCGCCGCCGGCACGATGAATCCGCCCGGGCACATGCAGAAGGAGAAGACGCCGCGCCCCTCCACCTCGTGCGCCAAGCGGTACGGCGCGCTCGGGAGCCGCGCGTGTCCGGCCGCGCGGCCATACTGGATCGAGTCGATCAACGGCTGCGGGTGTTCGATTCGGGCTCCGAGGGCGAAGCCCTTGGGCTCCAGCCGAACACCCCGGCGCTCCAGCCCTTCGAGAACGTCGCGCGCGGAATGGCCGGTCGCCAACACCACTGCCTCGGCGGAGACTCCGCCGCCGTGAGCGAGTTCGACACCGCGCACCCGCCCGCCATCGACGTGTAGGTCGGATACGTGCGCATCAAACCTAAACCGGACGCCAACCGCCTCGAGTCTCTCCCGAAGCGCCGTCACCACCTGCGGTAGCCGGTTCGACCCGATGTGCGGACGCGCATCTGTCAGAATCCCGTCGGGAGCCCCGTGCTGCGCGAGGATCTCGATGACGTCGCGCACGTCGCCACGTTTGTGGGAACGCGTGTAGAGCTTCCCGTCACTATAGGTTCCTGCGCCACCCTCGCCGAAGCAGTAGTTGCTGTCCGGATCGACGTGCCCCTCCACCGTTAGACCTCGGAGATCGCGACGGCGCGGCCGCACCGGCTTCCCCCGCTCGAGAATCGTCGAGCCGATGCCCGCCCGGGCGAGCTCGTAGGCGCACCACAGCCCCGCCGGCCCTGCACCGACGATCGCGACCCTGCCCGGATCGTCCACGGGCCGCGGGGATTTTCCAGCGAAGACGCGCGCCAGAGCCGGGTCTGTCCCGGTCGCGGCTCCCTCGATTCCGACCGTGAGCCGGAACCGGACCCGCCCCTGGCGAGCATCGATCGAGCTTTTCAGGAGCCGGATCGGCGGGAGTTCTCCGGAGCTCACTCCGACCGCACGCCCCACCCGGGCGCGGAGCGCCTCGTCATCATCGGGATCATCCAGACCGAGGATGATCTCGACGTCCGAGGGGAGCGTGCGAGCCATGGGACCAGAGTAGCGGAGGAGACTCCGGGTTTCTGGTTGATCCTCCGCCGCCCAGACCCGATACATCCCAGGTGCGCAAAAACCTGATCAAACAAGGCGACGAGCATCTACGGTACGAAATCCGGGAGATCGTCGAGATTGCGGGCGAGATCGTAAAGCGGGGCGTCCCGATGATCTGGGAGAACATCGGTGACCCGGTCGCCAAGGGCGAGCGCCTGCCCGCCTGGATGAAGGAGGTCGTCCAGCGCGCGGCCGGTGAGGACCAGACGTACGCCTACTCGCCCAGCAAGGGCGACCTCGCGGCCCGGCAGTTCATCCTCGAGCACTACAGCAATCCCGAGGTCTGCACAGTCGAAGACGTCATCTTCTTCAACGGACTCGGGGAGGCAATCAACAAGATCTTCTCGAACCTGCCTGCGACCGCACGCGTGCTCGGCCCGAACCCGACCTACCCGTCGCATGCCACCGCCGAAGCGATGCACCACGGCGGCGAACACCTGACGTACCCACTCGACCTCTCCCGCAATGGTCGCATCGCGCTCGACGCGTTGGAGGAGTCGGTCCGAACGAACACCGACGTCGTGGGGATCCTGGTCATCAATCCGAACAACCCTCTCGGGGTGGTCCACCCCCGCGAGGACCTCGAGGCCGTAGTGCGGATCGCGCGTGACCACGACTGCTTCCTGATCTTCGACGAAATCTACCAGAACCTGGTGTTCGACCGATCGAGGATCGCACGCCTCGCCGATATCGTCGGCGACGTGCCGGCGATTTCGATGAAGGGCGTCAGCAAAGAGCTGCCCTGGCCGGGAAGCCGCTGCGGTTGGATCGAGGTTTACAATGCAGACCGCGACGAGAATTTCCGCGGCTATCTCAACACGATCGTCATCAGCAAGATGCTCGAAGTCTGCTCGACGACGTTGCCGCAGGTGGTCTTCCCCAAGATCGTCACGCATCCGGAGTTCGAGCATTTTCTTACGGGGCGAATCGAGAAGTACCGAACGCGCACGCGCCAAGCGCTGGAAATCTTCGAGGGCTGCGACGCCATCTGCCCGATCGTTCCCGACGGCGTCTTCTATCTGACGGCGACCTTCGACACGGACCGGTTCCCCAACGTCGAGAAGCTCCGCTCGAAGAACGCGGAGGTGCGCAGCTACCTCGACATGCTGGAGGAGAGCAATCACCTCGAGAAAGACAAGCTGTTCGCCTACGAACTGATGGGCAGCGAGGGCGTGTGCGTCGTCCCGCTCTCGGGGTTTTCGAGCCCCCACCCCGGTTTTCGCATGACGCTGCTCGAAGAGGACTCCGACCTGTTCGTCGAGACCTGTCGGCGGATCTGCCGCGGCGCCGACGCGTTCTTCCGGAACTAGTCCGCGAGGGTAAGGGAGACGCAGACGGTCGTTCCCTGTCCTGGAGCGCTCTCGATCCGGAATGCACCGACGCCGGCTCCGAAGAGTCCCTGCGCGACCGTCACCCCGAGGCCCATGCCCTCGGCTGCCGGCCCCGGGCCGCCGAAACGAACGAAGGGCCCGAGACGGGACAGTTCCTCGTCCGACATGCCCCATCTGCGATCCGAGATCTCGAGATGCACCCGGCCATCGGTACTCGTCGCCGCGATCTCGCTCCGAGTGCGCGAACGCGTTGTCTAGGATCTCTCCGAGGATCTTCTCGAGCTGCTTCTCTTGAGCTTCGAGATATCTCTGCAAGGTCTCGAGCGCTCGTACACACTTGTCGAGATCACCAAGGAGCTCCGAATCTGCCGACCCCTGAGCCCCTGCCGTCGTGGCGAGCAACCACGGATAGACCGCTACTTGACGACGATCGAAACGGGCGTGAGAGAGTAGGATCGGGAGTCCGCGCGGACTGAGGCGTTGTCGACAGGGCTTCGTCCACGCATCGACTGGGATCGAACGAAGATCAGAGTAGGATGGGGCACGCCCATGCCCACACCTTTCCAGTGGTTCTCCCTGTTCGTGATCGTGCTCGCGACGATGGGTGGCGGATGGGCCCCTCTGTCACGTCCCCGGGATCAGACGAAGGAAGCGGAGGGCTATCCCCTCGGGGAAGCATTCGCGGCCGGCATCTTCCTCGCGCTCTCGCTCACGATGATGCTGCCCGCCTCCTACACACTCCTGGCGCGAGCCCTTCCGGGACTGAACTTTCCGATCGCGTCGTTGATCGCGATCGTCTCGATGCTCGTCCTCCTCGGACTGACTCATATGATTCGGCATCTCGAAGAAGACCTGGAGACCGACGCTTCCCAGGGTGCGAGCCCGATCGTGCCCGTGATCATGACAGTGATGATCGCAATCCCCTCCTTCTTCCTCGGTGCGGTCCTTGGCGTGAGTGACACAAAACAGGCCCTGCTCATCCTGATCGCGATCCTGCTTCACAAGACGTCGGCGGCCTTCGCGTTGGCGCTGAAGCTATCCGAGAGCTCGCTCGCGAGATCTCGCGCCCGGATCGTCTTCGGCTTCTTCGTCTCCGCAACGCCCATCGGCATCCTCGCCGGCAGCTTCGCCGGATCCGAGCTCGCCGCAAATGCCGTGATTCTCGCCCGCGGTGTCTTGCTCGCCATGGCGGCGGGCACTTTTCTGTTCATGGGCACGTTGAACGAGCTCCAGAGCACGCCGATGATCCGTCGATGCCGTCACTGGCGCGGATTCACGGCGATGCTCCTCGGGCTCGGACTCACCACTGCGGCTCGGTGGCTTCTCGGGGAAGCCCACTCTCTGGGATGAACGAGACGCCTTAGCCGAGCGACGCGAGCCACTCGTCGTCCGAACCCTCCTCGATGTCGTCGAAGAGGTAGGTCGAGAGATACCGCTCGCCAGTGTCCGGCAGCATCGTCAGGATGGTCGAGCCCTCCGGGGCGGTATCGGCGACCTTGAGCGCCGTTGCGAACGTCGCACCGGCGGAGAGCCCGACGAAGATCCCTTCTTCGCAGGCGAGCCGACGCGCCATGGCCTTGCCCTCTTCATCGGTGACCGTATGCAGCTCGTCGAAGATCTCGCGGTTGAGAACATCCGGCACGAAGTCCGGCGTCCAACCCTGGATCTTGTGAGGCATCCACTCTCCCCCAGCCAGCAGAGCCGCGGCCGCCGGTTCGGTCGCAATGATCTTCACGCCGTGCCGCGCCGCCTTGAGGATCTCGCCTACACCGGTGAGCGTCCCGCCCGTGCCCCAACCCGTGACCCAGTAGTCCAAGCGACGATTCGCAAAGTCGCTCAGGATCTCCGGCCCGGTCGTGCTTCGGTGATACGCGGGATTCGCCGGGTTCTTGAACTGCCGAGCCAGGAACCAGCCGTGCTTCGCCGCGAGTTCCTCCGCCTTCTTCACCATTCCAGTGCCCTTCGCGGCCGCCGGAGTGAGGATCACACGCGCGCCAAGGCCGCGCATGATCTTGCGCCTCTCGATCGAGAACGACTCCGCCATCGTCGCGACGAACGGATAGCCCTTCGCGGCACACACCATCGCGAGCGCGATGCCCGTGTTGCCCGAGGTCGCCTCGACCACGGTCTGGCCGGGGGCAATGGCACCGCGCTCTTCGGCGTCGAGCATGATTGCGAGCGCGAGCCGATCCTTCACCGATCCCATCGGATTGAAGGACTCGACCTTCACGAACATGTCGACGCCCTTCGGCGCGAGCCGGTTGATTCTGACCACCGGCGTGCGGCCGATCGTATCCAAGATGCTGTCGTAAATCATAGATTGCTCCCGCGACTAGATAAGAGGTAGCCTGCCTCTCGCAGCGCAGGTTGGCAAGAGCCGACGCTGCGGCCCAACCGGCACCGCGGTAGCTCTAGGCCATCGCTACTCATGCAGCGTTCGAGAAGAGCAACGTCGCCGTAGTGAACGGCACGGCCGACGGGATTGGCCTGGCGGCATGCAAACGATTCGCCGAGCTCGGCATCAAGGTCTGCATGACCGACATCAACGAGGAAAAACTCCAGAGCCCTGCGGAAGCCAAGATCCTGCCCGTGGTGGGGGGTAGCGCTGCGAACCTCCTGCGGGCCCTCGTCGACGTCTCCGACCGCGCGCAGCTCGAGGCGCTCTGCACACAGGTGTACGACCGCTTCGGACAGGTCGTCGATCTCATGTTCGAGCGGATCGCGGCGGAACGATTTTACATCCTATGCCCGGACAACGACGTGACCGCGGAGGTCGACAACAAGCGAATACAGTGGGGGATCGACGACCTCATCGAGGATAGGCCTGCGCTTTCCCGCTGGCATCCGAAATGGAAGGACACGTTCGAGCGGTTCATGTCGTGACCGACGGCGTAGCGGGCGTCCACCTCGGAAAGCTCGCGCACAATTCCTCCCCACCGGGCCCCGTGAACTTTCGTTGATCTACTGCGCCGCTCCACATCTGTGATACGCCACGGGCATGGCCCCCCACGAAGTTCTCGAGCTTTCTCACGATCCGAAGCCGCGGCCACAGTGGCCCGCACGGCGCGGCCCCAGTCCCTACGACTTCGCGAAGATCGGCTTTGCCCTCTTCGGACTCCCGCGCAACGCGTTCGGCTCCATCGACGTGACCAACCGCTGCAATCTCCGGTGCACGCACTGCTACTACTACGCTGGCGACGACAGCTCCTTGCCGCCCGAACTGAGCGCAGACGAATGGGTCGAGCATCTCGAAGAGCTCAAGCGCTCGTCGGGCCTGAAGCTGCCGTTCTTCAACGCCACGTGGGTCGGCGGCGACCCGCTCGTCCGGCGGGACGTCATCGAACGTTGCAAGCCGTTCTTCAAGTACAACACGATCGTCACCAACGGCACGATGCCGCTCCCCGACTGGCCGGACGTGAATTGGTACGTGTCTGTCGACGGCGACGAGCGGGCGCACGAGGCGATGCGCGATCCGCAGGGGCACTACCGAAAGAACGGCGGGCGAGGCATCTACCACCGCGTGCGCGAGAACGTACGCGCCAACCAGCACCTGCGGATCACTATCTGCTGCGTCATCACCCGCGAGAACGTCTCTTCGATCGAGAGTGTCGTCCGCGATTGGTACGAGGCCGGAGCCCGCAACATCACGTTCGACTTTTTTACGCCGATCAAAGGCCTTGCGAACGCGGACCTGTGGCTGAACCCACAAGAGCGTGACGATGCGATCGACAAGCTCCTCGCGCTCCGCGAGATTTACGGCGACTTCTTCGTGATTCCCGAGCGTGCTCTCCGCCTCATGCGATCCGAGCACTGCATGGACGTCACGACGAATTGCCTCCTGCGCGACCGCTCGTTCAGCCTCAATGCGAGCGGCAAGACCAAGGGCAAGTGCGTGATGGGCAACAACGCGGACTGCGACCGCTGTGGGTGCATCGCACCGTTCTATCTCCGCTCGCTGACACACCGCCCGATGATCCTCGAGGACCTCGGACGTTCGGCACTCCGCTCCCTGCGGGCCGCGATGACCCTGGCGTCGAACTAGTCAACGCACGGCCGCTGGGATCCGGTTCAGCGTGTACCAGGCTTCTGTGGTCCACAAAGAGTCGCCACTCTCGCTCCGGATCTCATCCGGGTCCGCTCGGAGGTGGACGACGGAACCCGGCCGGAGTCCCGGAATCTCGAGACGAACGCGACGGCGGTCCTCCGAGACCTGCACCGAAGTCACCTCGAGGGTTTCTAGATTCACCTTCGGTCCGCCATACGCTGCCGTCGGCTCGTAACTCCAATGCCGGATGCGATACGCGCTCTCGTCCTCACCCGCCCCCTCGGCCAACGGCTCGGTCCACTCGACTTCGAAGCCAGCGGGAAGGGCACGCATCGCGAGCATCTCGAATGTCGACTCTCCGTTGTACGCGAGCCGCTCCAATCCGAACCACTGGCCGCCACTGTGGCTCCAATTCCCCGGATTCCCGATGCCTCCGACGTAGAGCTTCCCATCGGGCCCCCACCGAAGTCGGTTCACTCCCGCTTGGAGTCCCTGACTGAAGCGGAAGACCGCGCCCTGATACGCACCGTCGACTCTCTCGGCGAACACCCGCTTGATTCCACCATGGGTCACGTCGCCGTGGATCATCTGTCCGCGGTACGGACCCAGATCGAGAGGTACCGGCTCGGTCGGGGAGTTGCCGATGTCATCCTGGGGAAGCCAGACGACAGGCGGCGTCTCGATCCGATCGGCATCCCCCTCGGGATCGACGTCGCGAAAGCCGTAGAAGGCGTCCCGCTGAACGTGCACGATCTTGCTCGCCGGAAGCCAAGCGCCCTGGTTGTCGGCCACGAACAGCTCACCGTCGATGCCTGTACCGATACCGTTGGGCGTTCGGAGTCCCCGAGCGAGACGTTCCGCGTTCCCGTCCATGGAGATCCGGATGACAGCCCCACGATCGACGGGCTGTGAGGGAGCCGAATCGCCGCCGGGAACGACGCCCGAAGAGAGGGTCGCGACGAAACCGTCGGGTTCGGCGACGAGACCGAACGCGAACTCGTGAAAGTTGCCGGAGGATTCCCAATCATTGGAGACCGTTTGGTACTCGTCGGTCACGCCATCACCGTCGTTGTCCACCAGACGCGTGAGCTCGTGCTTCTGCAGAACGTAGATCTTGTCGTCCACGACCCGAAGCCCGAGGGGCTCGGCGAGCCCCCAGGCGATTCGGCGAACCCGCGCATCGCCTGCGTCGTCTCCGCCCAATCCAGAGATCCGGTAGACCGCTCCCTGGGTGTCCCAGGTCGAGATCACGAGGTCACCGTTCGAGAGGAAGTCCATCCCGCCCACCTTCGGCTCGAAGTCGCGCACCCGGATCTCCTCGCGATCGAAACTCGGATGAAGCCCCTCGAGCGGCTCACGATCTCCCGGCTGCTTCCCGCTCGGTTCGAACCACCCGCCGACGGTACTGCCGAACCAGTCGGCGATTAGCCCGGGCCCATGCGTAACCGCGAGCACCCAGAGCGATGGCTGCGTGCCTTCCGTGAGGCGCTCGCCCGCAGCGCGCCGCGCGGCCGCGTCGTTCCCATCCAGTGCGAGAATGAACGTGACGAGGTCCTCCGCCTCGACCGGATCGAGGAAGTCGTTCGCGGGCATGACGGTCTCACCCCACACCCCACTTCCACCGCTGCGAACCTTGGCCCCGAGACGCTCAATCGTCTCGTCGTCGGCGTCGTACTTCTCGGCGATCTCGACGAACGGGGGGCCGACCGTCCGCGCCTCCGTCGCGTGACACGACGGACACCCACTCGCCTCGAGCTTCTGCCAACCGGCATCGATCTCCGGAACCGCGCTCGCCTCAATGCGGGGCTCGCCGAACCGAGCACGCAGCACCGTGTCGGCGTTCGAGGCGAGGACGAGACGCGCACGGAAGTCAGCCCCACTGTCGGCCCGCACGTCCTGAAGGGCACCATCGGTCTGCGGGGACTCTCGCAGGGAGTCCAATTCCACGAGGTACTCGACCGTGACCTCGGACGGGACATCGGATGTGTGAAAGCGCCACTCGATCGCCGGGCCATCACCCGAGAGTCGCGCGATGCGCTCCTCGACGGGAATCACGACGCCGTCGTGTTCCAGGTCCGAGGACACGATAAATGCGCCGCTATCTTCGCGATGCCCGCGAAACCGAACCTTCGGCCGCACGAGCTCACCGGACACACGAAGCCTCCAGGGTGTTCGCCCCGCGCGAAGGACGTAGGCCGGCCCGGTCGCACGCGGCTGCGGGCCGTGTCGATAGTCGTAGACCGCTCCTTCCAACTCGACGCCATCGCGCCAGACTTTGTAGAGCGAGGACGTCTTCGCGTCATACGCCGCCCACACGCCGCCACCGAGATCCAGAGTCAGCATGCGGGGTCGGCCGTCGAGGACGGAACGAAACGCCGGGGGCATCACGTGGGTCGACGGGAGCGACCGTTCCGTCTGGATCGCTGCGCACGAGGAGATCAGAACCGCGATTGCGATCGTCGCGAAGGAAGACGAGCGGCTTCTCACTGTGCGGCCTCGATAGGCTCGCAGTGCGTCGCCACGAAGATACTCTCGCCCATCTTCTCGTCGAGCGTCATCGCTCAGGAGTACCTCGATTTGCGACATCCCCCTGCCTCTCTTAGCACCGCTGTGGCAGCGGCGAACCGGCACCCTGATCGAAAACGGTGCTACCCACCAGCGAGCGAGTTCACGATCGTAACCACGTCGCCAGCATCGAGCGGACGATCCAGCGCCGCGCGACCGCGGGCGCCATCCTCGTTCAGGAAACAAAGAACGTGGCGGAGCGCGGCGCCAGGCAGCCGAGGAACGTGCTGCCGAGCATCTCGGTACCGGAGAGATCGACGATGAGACGAGCGTCCGGGCCCTTATCCATCAGACGACAGACCACCCGCTTGAACGCCGGACTCTCGCCCACTCGTCGCTTCCTAGACTATCGGGGGGACTTCAACGTCGCTTGAAAGCCTACGCAGTGCTCCATCGAGGTCATCTCGGGGCGGCCTTAGATCGTCGGAATATGCATGCGCATGATGCCGGCGTCACGGATCTCCTGAACGACCTCCGCGGGGAGCTGCCGCAGTCGATCGTACTCCGAAGCGAGGTCCTTCTCGCGGCCCCCCAAGACGAGTGCGCGCGCGTTCCGCAGGATGTCGCTCGCCGAGAGATACGACCCCGCTCGCGGCTTCATTTCGTTCGACGCGCTCATCGATCGGTACTCCTCGGGGTCAAACCGCAGTCGCGAGTCGCGGCGTGAAATCGGCTCGTCGCGCGACATCTCGGCACGCTCGAACCAGAGTGGGCGCAAACACGTTGGCCTTCGCGATGCAGGCGGCGTGGTTGCCGTGGACTTCGAACGCGGACGCGTTCGGGATCGAAGCCGCGAGCTTACGTTGGCGCGCCGGGGGCACCAGCTCGTCCTTGGTCGTGACGATCACCGACGTCGGCACGTCGACCCGACCGATCCAGTCATGCGACGAGAACCGCGCAACGGCGCCCGCCGCTTGGATCACGGTCGACGGTTCGTGCCCCGACAGCTCGGAGACGATCCGCTCGCGCAGCTGCGGATGTTCGACCCGCGCCAGCATCCGCGCGAGAAAGCGATCCTGCGCCGCACCCGGAACGAGTCGAGCTATCATCGCGGCCGACGCAAGAACCATCCGCGCCCCGCGGGCCAGCTTACGGGTCATGAAGTGACGTGCGGTTGCACAAAGCACCAGTCCGGCAACGTGCTCCGGGTGCCGGTGCCACGTGAGCGAGGCAATCGGCCCGCCCATCGAGTAACCGACGGCGAGAAAGCGCCCGAGGTCCAGCTGCTCCGCAATCAGAACCGCGTCGTCTGCACAGTCCGCTAGGCGGAAACGAGACGTGCGTAGGCCCTGGCCGTGGCCGCGATGATCGACGCATACTACGCGGAAGTGCTCGGAAAGCGGGCGGAGACACGGCCCCCAGTTGAGGCGACCCGTCGCGCCGAGCCCATGAAGCAGTACGACCGCTGGGGCGCCCGCGGGTCCGGGGATGTCGCGTACCTGCGTTCGGCCACGCCCCGGGAGTTCGATCTCTCTGTCGATCGACATGACGTTCTTGTGCCACCCCGCAGGAGCCCCCGCCAGTCGGCAATCGAACGCGTGCCTCAGCCCACCGGACTGCGTCGCTTGTCACCCAAAGCGTTCGGGGAGTCGAGCCATACGTCGGCTGCGCCCACGATCCCGAGTTCCTCGCGAACGTCGACGATCGGGCGCTCGAACGCCGCCCAGTAGTCCCAGCCGTCCATCAGATCCCGAGTCATCACGGCTCCGCACGCCAAACCCTGCATCATGAGGTCCGGATCCATCTGCCCTCGTGCGGCCCGAATATCGAGCGGCGGATCGAGCATGATGCCGAGATGAAATGCCGCGATGCCATCGAGGAGAACCTCACTCGCGTGACGTCCGGCGTAGCCCGCAGTGAATGCGCCGACAGCGATCTCCCCGGCGGGATCCGTGTTAAAGCCGCCGAGCAGGTGAGAGGCGTCGTGCACGGTAAAGAGGGCTTCCGGGTAGGCGCCCTTCTCGCCCGGGAGGAGAAACCCACGCGTTTCGTAGAACTGAAAGTAGGACTTTCCCAACGTTCCGTCGGGTAGCTTCTCCAGCGCGCGGAATCGGCTTGCGACCGCCTCGTCCCCACGCGTCTCCAGGTACGCGTCGACGACCGCCTTCAGCGTACCGAGAATACCGTCGCCAGGCAGGAAGCCGGCCGCCAACAGCTTTCGACCGTAGTCCAGCTTCAACCGGAGGATCTGGCCGTCACGAAGTCGGCGCATGTTCGTCACCGCGTCGGATGCGATTCCAAACTCGGCCGCGTACCGGTCGACCACACAAGCCCGCGCCGCTTCGACTTCCATCTCGATGTAGACGGCCAGCGTCAGAAACAGCAACGCCCGCGCCCGCTCGTCCTGTTGCGACAGAGCATTTGCGAGCGCGCGGGGTGAGACCTCCGGAAGGCGAGGCGGTACTCCCTCGAGGCCGAAGACGTGTCGCGCCGTGGCGTCGAGGAGAGTCTTGTCGAGTTCGCTCGGAGGATGCTCATCCTCGAGCCACATCACCTGCGCCATCGCAGCCAAGACGAGAAGCTGCTGCTCGCGGTTCCACACGACGACTTCCATGACGGCATCTAAGGCCCTACTCCTAGGCCACGCAAATTCGGGCGCTTCCCCTCCGAGCGGGCCTCCGGTACCTCCCCGAGATGGATGTCGCCTCGAAGTCGCGCCTGCTTCTGATCGAAGGCATCGTCGGCTCGGGCAAATCGTCCACCGCAAAGGAGCTGGCACGGCGGCTGCACAAGAACGGGCGCCCGGCTCGGTGGGTCCGCGAGGAAGCGGCGGACCACCCTGTCACTGCGAAGTCTGAAGACCGACCCGAGCCGATCGTGACCCGGATCGAGTGGTGGCTACGGCATTGGACCAACATCGCGGCGCGAAACGACGATATGGATCTCGTACTCGAAGGCACCGCGTTTCAGAGCACGGTCCGCATGCTGTTCGCGGAACGGGTGCCGCGGTCCCGGATCGACGAGTACGTGGATCAGTTCATCGTAGCCCTACGGCCAGCGGACGCGCGGATGATCTACCTGCGCCGCCTCCACCCAGAACGAGATTTGCGGGAACGGGTTCTTCCGCTACGAGGAGAAGATTGGACAGCGCGCGTCGCCCGATACTGTGAATCGACGCCGATCGGTCGCGGCCGTGGGTGGCGCGGCGCCGACGGGCTCGTTGCGTTCTGGTGCGAGTACCGGGCGCTCTGTGACGAACTGGTCGACCGGATGGACATCCCCGCCCTCTCGATCGATCCCACCGGCCGCGCGTGGAGCGCGATCCACGATGAGATCGAGGCATGGGTGCTGCAGAGCCGTGACGAGATCTCGAGCCTCACCGCTTGAGTACTCAGATCGGTCGGACCGGCGAAGCCGGATCGTAGAACGAGTAGAGCTTCACGAGCTCCGCGATCTGCCGCTTCGACGCGTTCAGCGTCTCGGCGTTCACGTTGAATATCTGTCCGGCCATCTCGGCTGCGTGTTCCAACGCGAAGACGTAACCGGCGGCGCAATCCTCGACGTGCAAGAACGTTCGGCGAGAGTCCCCCGCAAACAGAACGACAGTGCCTTCCTGGACCGCCTTCTGCACGAAGTCGTGGATCAGAAGTCCAGTCCGCATCCGCGGACTCACGCCGAAGATGGTCGGCCAGCGCAACGAGATCGACTGCTCGTGCGAAAGGAAGACCTGCTCGGCCTGGAGCTTCGCCACGCCGTAGTGACTGACCGGACAGACCTCCGTCTCCTCGCTGCTCACACCACCGCCCGCGCCATACAGGGACGTGGTCGACGCATACACGAGCAACTGCTCCTTCGAGAGGGCGCGGCAGATCTCGCGCGTCGCGGTCACGTTGATGCTGTCAGTGACGTACGTACCTCGATTCCAGAATGCGTTCGCGAGTAGGTTGAAGGCGTTGTTCGCCCACTTCCCCCAACGCAGGAACTCGGCGCCCTCTTCGTTGACCGCGGTCTCCATCATCCGAGAGGCGATGACCATCGCCGTGTCGGTGATGTACGTGCGTTCGTCGACGTCGCGGAAGACCGGGGTGAAAATCGAAACGGCACCCATCGGGAGACCCAAGTTACCGAACCCACGCAGGATCCGCACGAGGCGGCACCCGGCTCTACCCCCTTGAAGACCTCGGGCCGAATTCGCATCATCCACCCATGCCACCGACACAAGCGCCCCCGTCCAGCGACGAAATACCGGAGATCGACGTCACGCCGCTTTTCGGCGACCGTGGGTCCGCCCGAGACGAGATCGACCGCAAGATCTGCGAAGCGGCGTCCCGCGTCGGATTCATGACGATTGCCGGAGCGCCGCTCGGCGACGACGCCGGCAGGCAGGCGCGAGACTCACTGCTGCGGCTCTTCCGGCTCCCCGAAGGCGAGCGGCGAAAGCTCTGGAAGAAGAATTTCGCCCCGGAGAACCCGAACCTCTATCGCGGCTGGTTTCCACTTGAGTCTGCCGAGCCGCGGAGCCGGGAGGGCTTCGAGATCGGGCCGGACGTGGTTCGGGAGCTTCCGGACTCGGACGACGATCTTCTCTTCGAGCCCTCCGTGTTTCCGCCAGAGGAACAGATTCCGGGTTGGCGGCGGGACGCCGTTGCGTACTACCGAGCGATGGAGTCGATCGGCTACGCCCTCCTCGCGTCGATCTCACGCGGGATCGGCATTTCGGAGGACATCTTCCGCGGCGCGTTCGACGACGGAATCTCGACGCTGCGCCTTCTGCGCTACCCCGGCCGCCCAGCGGGCGAACCTCTCGCGCCCGAGCTCGAGAAATACTTCATGAGGTGGGCAGGCGAGCGCGTCGAAGTCGTTTGCGGTGGCCATGTGGACTCGGGGCTCGTGACGATTCTCGCCCAATGCGACGCGGCCGGCCTCCAGGCCCGAACCGACGACGGTCACTGGATCGACGTACCCCCGACCGAGAACGGGCTCATCATCAACTTTGGTGGTCTACTGGCTCGCTGGACCGGCGGTCGTGTGCGCGCGACGATGCACCGCGTGTTGTCCTCGGGCACGGAGCGCTTCTCGATTCCGTTCTTCTTCGAGCCTCGTCCGAACACGGTGATTGCGCCGCTCCCACTCGATGGGATCGAACCCTTCGCGCCATTCCAGTTCGGGGATTACCTCTGGGCGACCACGACGAAGTTCCCCGAAAACCACGGTTTGGGCCATCTGAGGCCGGCCCGCGCGCCGTACCGCGACCCGTTCGAGAAGCAGAGCTGAACGCACCCTGGAACCCGCACCCCGATCACCCCTCACGCGCAGCGACGGCCGCCGCAGTCGCGGCCCAACCCCCACGGTAGACTTGTTCCCGCTCGACCCGCATTGCATGGTGCAGCATGCCGATCCCGTGGCTGCGGCACCGTCTTTTTCGTTGGGGTGCGGACTACCTCACGAAGCCGCTCGGCGAGCACCGAGGGCCAACGTGGCACGACCCCGATATCCTTCGGCAGACACTTCGCCCCGGAGACATCGTCCTTGTCGAAGGGGACCAGCGAGTGAGCGAGATCATCAAGTTTCTCACGCAGAGCTCGTGGTCTCACGCTGCCATCTACGTCGGCGACGCTCTCCAGAACCGATCCCCGGAGCAACGAGCCAGCCTCGAAGGAGGGGTCGAGGCCGACACGGCGCACATGGTCATCGAGGCGCTCCTCGAGGAGGGCGTGACTGCGAACCCCATCGCGAAGTACACGGACTTCAACCTACGCATCTGCCGTCCTCTCGGCCTCCAAGCGGAAGACCTCGCGAAGATTGTCTCCGAGATCAGTGGGCAGATGGGATCACGCTACAACGTCCGTCACGTCTTCGATCTCGCGCGCTACTTCTTCCCCGTGAGCCTCATCCCGCGGCGCTTCCGCCGCACGGCCCTCGAGTTGGGAAGCGACCTCACCCACGAAGTGATCTGCTCGACTCTCATCGCCCAGGCCTTCCAGAACGTGGGCTTCCCAATCCGCCCGACGATCACGCCCGACGGGGCGGCCCCGCCCTCGCCGTGGTACACGCGGCTCGTCCGACGACGGACTCCGTACCCCGCTCGGTTTCGCCACAAGCGCACGAGCCTCGTCACCCCGCGGGACTTCGACCTCTCGCCCTACTTCGAGATCATCAAGCCCAACCTCGTCGCAGCGGAGGCGTTCGACTACCGTCGCATCCGATGGGACGACATCGGCAAAGAGTCGGAACCGGGCTGAAGGCCCACCGTCACTCGTACTGAACGGCGTCTAGGAACAAGCCCGAGGCCGGAGCAGTCCCCGGGGCCACCTTCCGGTCGCACGCTGCGAGCAGCGCACGCAGATCTTCGGGCTTCGTGCGACCCTCGCCCACTTTCACGATCGCGCGCACGAGGTTCCGCACCATCTTGTAGAGGAAGCCGTCGGCCTCGAAGACGATCGAGATCCGCTCGAGATCGTGGCTGAGCGTCACCCGCTTCAGGTTGCGGCGCGTCGACTTCTGTTTGTAGTTCGTCTTCGTCGCGAAGGTCGCGAAATCACGTTCTCCGACGAGTTCTGCGCAAGCGGCGCGCATCGGATCGACCGCGAGCGGGCCCGGAATGTGCCACACCCGTCCCTTCATCTGGCCCGGACACTTCGGCGCGTTCCAGATCTCGTATCGGTAGATCTTACCGATCGAGGCCGTCCGGGCGTGAAAACCCTCATCCGCTTGCTCGATGTCCAGAATGCGGACCGCGGGAACGAGAGCCAGGTCGAGCGCGCGCTTCGTCTCAGCGAGGTCCGGCTCGCCGGGCAGATCGGCGTTGAAGACCTGGCCCTGCGCGTGGGCGCCACCGTCCGTCCGACCGGAGCCGAAGATGGCGACCGGAGATCCGAAAACCCCGGAGAGCGCCTCCTCAATGGCCCCCTGGATCGTCGCCTTGTTCTGGTGGCGCTGCCAGCCGGAGAACTCCCTGCCGTCGTATCGGACTGTGAACTTGTGGTTGGACATGAAGGCGGAACCCTAGCTGATGCGACGGGCCTTTTGTGCCATAGCCCATGGGCCGGAGCACGCGCAGCCCGATGCAGAGACGTAGCCTAGACCGCATCCTGAACTCCCAGGGGTTCGGCACCCGACGGGAATGCCGAGCGCTCGTACGCCGCGGGCTCGTGACGGCCGACGGCCGACCCGCGAGGGACGATGCAGCGGAGTACGAGATGGAAGATCTCGAGATCGCCGTAGAGGGCGTGATGACCTGGCGCTGTCGCGAGCGGCTCAACCTCGCCCTGCACAAGCCGCAGGGCTACGAGTGCTCTCGCAGCCCGTCGCACCATCCAAGTATCCTCAGCCTCCTTCCCGCACCGTTCGTCACTCGCGGGGTTCAGCCCATCGGCCGACTCGATTAGAACACTTCCGGGCTGCTCCTGCTGTCCGACGACGGTGGCTTCAACCACACCATCTCCTCTCCGAAGCGACACATCCCTAAGACCTACGTCGCGACGACGCGCGCACCGGCAACCGCCGACCTCGCAGCCGCGCTACGCGACGGCGTGCTTCTCCGTGGCGAGACCGAGCCGAACGCGGCGCTCGACTGCGCGGTCGTCGGAACCCACCGGCTCGAGCTTCGGATTGATCAAGGCAAGTACCATCAGGTGAAGAGGATGCTGGCGGCCGCGGGAGCGGAGTGTGTGGCGCTCGAACGAACTGCGATCGGGAACCTCACACTCGCCGCGCTTGGGCTCGAGTCCGCGCAGTGGTGCGTACTCGGCGCCGCCGAAATCCGGCTTCTGGCCCCGGAGGTCTGATTCAACCCTCGAGCGCCGGGCGAGTCTCTTCCGGCGCCGTGCCGGCTACCGGCGGGTACCAAATCGGCACCGTCGCCAATGCTCGGCGCCTCGCCCAGTCCCTCTTGACGGTCCACCCCCAAGCGCAGGCTCTCGTCGACGGGCAAGAAGCGACCGGCGACCAGATCCTCGTGGCCGGCCGACGCACTCCATCTGGGCTTCCTCGCGAACTTCGATTGGTGACCGAACCGACACGGGCTCGATTGGTTTGCTCGCCAGATGCTCCCGAAATTCGCGTTGATGGTGCAGCCGCCGCCCAGGCAACAGTGAGAGGAACGTTACACCCGGGCCGGAGAGCTTTCGATGCGCAGCAAACAGACGAGCAACGGCACGCCAGAGCAGCCCCCGCAGGTCCCACCGCGACGAAGGAATCAATCGCGCCACCCCGCAGCCACCACGGGCTCGCTCGGAGTACACAGAGCCCTGTAATGAAGAACACATCTCAGATGTTCAAGACGACCGTCATCGGCAGCCAGCTCTTCCTCATTCCTCTCGCCGTGGTCATCGTCGTCGTCGGCAAGGTCGTCGTGGTGATGAGGACGGCCAAGGGCAATGCCGAAGTCTACCGCCCCGGGACGATCACAAGCCCGCGTTCGTGGTCGAGGACGGGAGCTACGCCTCGGCCCGCTGGCCGGGGGACAGCTATCTCTTTGCGCAGAGGTATGTGGAACTGCTGGAGCGAGCGCTCAGAGCCGCGCCAGCGAACACACCGGGCGTCTAGCGCGGCGCGCTAGCCCTCCCCCGACTCCACGTCGAAGTCCGCGTACGGATTGCTGGGATTGCGGTCGGCCGCGATGTCCGCGGCGCGCGCGCCGGCGCGCGCCGCCGTGCCGGGGTGGGTAAACACCCAGAACCGGTCCTCGCGAATTGCTTCAACGACCTTGTCGGCGACATCGGACGGCTGGATGCCCATGCTGACCAGGGTCTCGCGCAGGAAGCCCATCACGGCCACGTCCTTGGGGTTCTCCGGAGCGCCGTCGTCGCGGTTGCGCTCGGAGTGGAAGATCCCGGTCCGCACGAGATTCGGGCAGACGACCGAGACGCCGACGGGCGTGCTTTCGAGCTCGCGGTACAGCGACTCGGTAAGACCAACCACCGCGTGCTTGCTCGCACAATACATCCCAAGCGAGTCGTTCGTCATGAGCCCCGCTTCGGAAGCCGTGTTGACGATGTGCCCCTCGCCCGCCTCGACCATCAAGGGCCCGAATGTGCTAACTCCATGCGCGACGCCGAGCACGTTCACGTCCATCACCCAACGCCAGTCTTCGGGTTTTGTATCGAGCATCTTGCCGCCGGGAGCGACGCCGGCGTTGTTGCAGAGAACGTGGACGGCGCCAAATCGCGCGAGGGTTCGATCGGCGAGTGCCGCGACCTCCTCCGGCTTGCGAACATCGGTGGCAACCGCAAGAACCCGCTCGCCCGACTCGTCCAGCAGACCAGCCTGCTCCTCGAGAGCACCGGCCTCAACGTCGGCCATCACGACGTTCATGCCTTCGGCGAGAAACCGCTTTGACAGCGCGAGCCCGATACCGCTCGCGGCACCGGTGACCACGGCGACCTTCTTCGTCAGTTCGCGCATGAGGCCCACCGCCTAGACTGAGAAACGCGTCTCGAGATACTGGTCGATCGCGCTCGACTCGTAGAGCCAGCGCACGGCACCCTCCTCCTCGATCCGCAGGCACGGGACCTTGGGCGAGCCGCCCTCACGGAGAAGCTCCTCCCGCCAGGTCTCGTTGCGCTTTACGTCACGGGTCTCGATCGGCAGGATCAGACGCTTCATCTGGCGGCGAACCTTCACGCAGAACGGGCAGGCGAGGAATTGGTACAGCTTGAGGCTCTCGACTTCCGAATCGACGGTCGCCTGCTGGGCGGCCTCGCGGGTTACCGGCGTGGGCTGAAAGACCTTGTCCCACAGGAGGATGATAGGGCCGAGGAAGGCCCGGATCGCGCGCATGAGGTACTTCATCCATTCATCTCTACCATCCCGCGCCGAAGAGAATCACCTTCGATTCTGCCGACCGGCCTTTTCAGCCCAGAAATCGTCCGGTCGACCCGGGGCCGGCTTGCCACGGAGGGGTCGGGCCGGCCGATGTGCCGGGAGGGAGTGCTCCGAGGAGCACTCTCTAGCCTGCCAACGGTCAGAAATCGCAGACCTCGATCTCACAACTCAGAGGATTGCAGTCCTCCCCGAGCGGGTCGCACGCTCACTCCTGCGGGCACGTCCTCGGAGCCTCGCAGGTGTACGGCGAAAACTAGGATGTAGACACATGACTTCCTCCCATGGGGGCTCGGCGGGCGACAGGACGACCGCGGGTTGTAGATCCGCGGTGAACTGCACAAGCGCGATGCCAGGGAGGTGAGGAGAGAAAATTCCTACGCTATTCGACGAATCGCGCGCCGCGCCGCTAAGTCGGATTGGCGTCGAGCTGTGGCCGTCGGAAAGTTTACTTGTCGCACCTTTATGCGATGTGGGGCCGTGCGAATGTATCCGCGGACGGCGCCTACCGCATCACCAGAGAGGCCAGGACCAACCGGTCGGATCTTTCTCTTCGGCCTCGCCGATCTGCTCGTCCTGATCGACCGTGTCGAGCAGATCGCCCCAGTTCGTGCGCTGTTTCATCTCGGCACTCATCTCGGTCGGCACGAACGGCTGCCCGTCTCGCAGCTCCCAACCACCACCCAGTGCCTTGTAGACCGCGATGAGCTCCACACCGATCGATCCACGCGTCACGACCAGCAGCTCCTGTGACCGGAGGAGCGCACGCTGAGCATCGAGAACGCGGATGTAGTCCGACTCGCCCTCCTTGTATCGCAATTCCGAGAGTCGAACGGCGCGCTGGGCCGCCACCGTCCCCTCGGTGAGGTACCCCACCTGGGCGGTCGCACCGAGGTACCCGGCGATCGAGTTCTCGACCTCCTGCTGGGCCAGAAGAACCGTGTTCTCGTACGCGACGATCTGCTCTTGGAAGAGAGCGTCCTGCACGCGAACGTTGTTCCGAATCTGGCCGTAGTTGAGGATGTTCCACCGCAACGACGGACCACCAAACGCCTCAAGGCTATTCCCCTCCCAGATTTGCCCGAAGCTGTTCGCAGCGAGACCGATCTGCCCGACCAGTGAGAGACTCGGGTACAGATCGCCCAACGCAACACCAATGCGCGCGCTCTGCGCCGCAACGGCCCGCTCCGCCCGCCGGATGTCCGGCCGCCGGCGCAGCAGGTCTGCGGGGATTCCGACGACCAACTTCTGTGACGTCGCCGGAATCGGCTTCGGAGCGCCGAGGAGGTCCCCAAGGGCCTGCGGCGGCATTCCGAGAAGGACAGCCAGTGAGTTCTGCGCCTGCTCCAGATTTGCCTGGAGCCCCGGAATCGAGGCCTGCGTCTCACGCAGTAGGGTCTTCGCCTGGACGACATCGAGCTCGCTGACGAACCCGTTGTCGAAACGCCCCTGCGCGATCTGAAGACTGCGCGCCTGGATCGACTCATTCGTTCGCGCGACGACGAGGAGCTCCTGCAGAGTCCGAACGCCGATGTAGGTCACCGCGACTTCGGAGACCAGAGAAACGAGAACATCATCGTATGTGGCAAGTGCCGCGACCAGCTCGGCATCCGCCGACTCGACGTTGCGACGGAAGCGGCCCCAGAGATCGACTTCCCATGCAGCGTCGAAGCCGAGCCCCCAGGTGCTGAAGCCGCTGCCGATCACCTGCGAGAGATCTTGCAACTGGTTCTCGCTGAGCTTGGTCCGCTGATAACCGAAGCCAGCGCTCTGCGATTGGGGGAAGAGACCGCCGATCGCGACACCGCGCCGTGCCTGCGCCTGCACGATGCGCAGACCGGCGATCCGAAGCGACCGGTTCTCCCGGTAGGCCTTCTCGACCAACTGATCCAGCGTGGGATCGCCGAAGGATTTCCACCACGCCGCGTAGTCCAACGCCTCCGCCTCGGCCTGCCCCTGTTCGCCGGTCTTCACCTCGACATGGGCGTCGGGCCGCACCTTCCAATCGGGCGCAACCGGCGCGTCCGGCTTCACGAAATCCGGCCCGATCATCGGACAACCCGCGAGCAACAGCGCCCCGAGCGCGAACGCGCCCTGCTTGATCGATTGAATCATGTGGCCTCCGGCGCAGATGCGCGGAAGAAGATCGAGTAGAGGACCGGGATCACCACCATCGTGAGCACAGTTGCGAACATCAGACCGAAGACGATCGTGACCGCCATCGAGATGAAGAAGTCGTCGAGGAAGAGCGGCATCATGCCGAGCGCGGTCGTGAGAGCGGCCATGGCCACCGGACGGAGTCGCGAGACGCCGGAGTCGAGAATGGCCTGATAGGTCTCCAAACCATTTCGGCGCTGCAGATCGATTTCGTCGATCAGCACGATCGCGTTCTTCACCAACATGCCGGAGAGGCTCATGAAGCCGAGCAAAGACATGAACCCGAAAGGCTGGCCCGTCACGAGGAGTCCCAGCGTGACCCCGATCAGGGCTAGGGGAACCATGAGCCAGATGATCAGCGGCTGGCGCAGCGCATTGAACAACCCGATCACGATCAGAACCATCATCACGAAGAACATGGGCAAGCTCGCCGCAATCCCATTCTTCGCCTTATTCCCGTCGCGATATTCACCCCACCACTCGATCGAATAGCCGGGCGGGAAGTCCAGCGCGTCCACCTCCCCCTTGATGCGAGCCAAGTACGTCTCGGACGTCTCCCCGATCGGCGGGTCGGCATGGATGGTGATCGCGGGCCGACGGTGGAGCCTCCACACGATGTCGTCCTCGAAGACCGTCTTGAAACCAGAAATGACTTGCCGCAGCGGAATGTACCCCTGCGCGGGCGGGCTCCAGATCTGCAAGTAATTGACCGTCTGCACGTCGAGCCTATCCGGCTCCGGAGAACGAACGAAGATCGGCAGAAGCTCGTCGCCGTCCCGATAGACACCGATGCGCTCACCGGCGAAGCCCGACAGGAGGATCGCAGCGACGTCCGTCCGCGTAATCCCGGCCCGCTCGGCCTCTTCCTCTGCGATAACCGGGCGAACGACCTTCACGCGCTGACGCCAGTCGTTGCGCACGCCAACGCCCGCACCCTTCTCCATGAGAACCTCGGCCTGGGCCGCGAGACCGCGAAGCACCACCTTGTCCGGCCCCATGATGCGCGCCTGGATGCGCCCACCGGACCCGGGGCCGAGACGGAATTTCTTGGTGTAGCCCATCCCGTCGATGTTCCTAGCGATGAAATCCTCGATCTGTGGGAGCATCGCATCGATCTTCGCGTAGTCGTCGACGTCGACCAGGAACTGTACGTAGGCCGAGTTGTCCTTCTCCGGATCGTAGGTCAGCAGGAAGCGCATCGCGCCGCCCCCGATCAGGGTGCTCACGTGCGTCACGCCGTCGAGGTCGCGAATGTAGTTCTCGAGCTTCGCCGAACGCTCCTCCGTCTCCTCGATGAAGATGCCCTGCGGGAAGAACATGTCGACCATGAACTGGGGTCGCGTCGAGTTCGGGAAGAAGCTCTGATCGACGAATCCGAAGCCGTAGAGCGAAAGCGCGAACAGAAAAACGACCACGCTGACGGTCACCCACCGGAAGCGGATGCAGCCGGCTACCACGGCGCGATAGCCGCTGTAGAACGCGCCCCCGTAGGGGTCGCGGCCGGCGTCGGCACCCCCGGCTTCGGCAACCGGGAGGAACATCACACACAGAATCGGCGTGGCCGTCACCGCCGTCACCCAGGAGAGCCCCAAAGAGAGGAACACAACCTGGAACAGCGTGCGGCAGTACTCACCGGTGGAGTCCTGCGACAAGCCGATCGCCGCGAAGGCCATGATCGCAACAGCAGTCGCACCGAGAAGGGGGATGCTCTGCTGACCGATGACCGCCAGCGCCGCGCTCTCGCCCTCCTCTCCTTTTTGCATCCGAACCAACATCCCGTCGACTACGACGATCGCGTTGTCGACGAGCATCCCGAGCGCGATGATCAGCGCACCGAGCGAGATCCGCTCGAGGGCCACATTCCAGGGCCCCATGAAGATGAACGTTGCAGCGATCGTGAGAACGAGGACGAAGCCAATGATGCCGGCACTTCGCCAGCCCATGAAGAACAGCAGAACACCAACGACGATCGCGACGGCCTCAAGCAGATTCAGCATGAAGCCGTCGATCGCCGTGGTCACCGCAGCGGACTGAAGCGAGATGATCCCCACCTCGATCCCGAGCGGGATCTGCCCCTGAAGCTCATCGATTCGCTTCTCGAGCCCAGCCCCCATGTTCACGACGTTGCCGCCGAGAACGGTCGAAATTCCGAGCCCGATTCCCCGCTCCCCGTCGTACCGCAGGATCTTGCGGGGCGGCTCGACATACCCACGGCGCACGGTCGCGACGTCGCGGAGATAGATCTGCTCGTCGGCCCCTTCCTCGCTGATCAAGAGATTCTCGAACTGCGCGACGGTCAGGAACTCTCCGGTCGGTCGAATGGCGACGTAGTCCGGAAGGACTTCCACCCTGCCCGCATCGCTGACCACGTTCTTGGCGCGCAGTTTCTCTGCAATCTGGGTTGGACGGATGCCCAGTTGCGACATTCGCTCGCGGTTCGGTTCGACGTAGACCGCCTCGTCCCACACGCCCCAGAAGTCGATCTTCGCGACGTCGTCGACGAGCAGCAGCTCGCGCTGCAGGAACTTCGCCACCTCTTTCAACTCGGCGAACGAGTACTCGGCGCCGTAGATCGCGACGAAGACGCCGTAGACGTCGCCGAAGTCGTCCCTGACGACCGACGGGCCGGCGCCGGGCGGGAGCTGCCCCTGGACGTCGCCCACCTTTCGACGCAGCTCGTCCCAGACCTGCGGCAGGCGTTCCTTATCGAACGCGTCCTTGATGCGGAGCTTGATCTCGGACCGGCCGCGGTAGTTGGTCGACTCGATCCAATCGAGCTGGCTCAACTGCTGGATGGCTTTCTCGACCTTGTCGGTGACCTCCCGCTCGACCTCTTCGGGAGAAGCGCCCGGATACCGCGTCACGACGACGGCGTCCTTGATGGTGAATTCCGGATCCTCGTAGCGCGCAAGGCTGTTGAACGAGAAGTAGCCGGCGATCAACACCACGAAGGTCAGAACCAAAGTGGTGACGCGATTGTTCAGCGCAAATTCGGCGAGCTTCATGAGTGCCTATCGCCCGAAGCGCGTGACGGACTGACCGTCTGAGAGATAGTGCACACCGGAGACTGCGATCTCTTCGCCGCCGTCGAGGCCTGACAGAATCGCCACGCTCTGATTCGAGAGATCTCCGATCTCGACCGACCGCTTGGAGACCGTGTTCGTGCTCGGGTCGATGATCCAGACGTACGGCTTGCTGCCGGAATCATCCGCGACCGCGACGGCCGGGATCCGTATGCCGGCGCTGCCGATCTCACCGTCGATGATGACCTTCGCGGTCATTCCCGGGAGCACGTTCACTTCCTCCGGCTTCGCGAAGGAGAGCGTCACTTCGAACGTCCGCGATACCGGGTCCGCGACGAGAGCGATCTCCTTCAGCTTCGCGGGGAACTGCTTGTCGGGGCTCGAGGTAATGATGACGCGTGGCTTCACCCGCTCCGTGGTCTCTGCGAGAGTCGCATTCGGGTCGCGCCCGGTGATGTCGCGTTCCGGTACTGCGACCTTCACCTCCAACTCGGAAACGTCTTGGACCCGAACCACGGCCTGCTTCGCGATGACGTTCTCGAAATTCTCGACGAACCGACGCGCCACTTCGCCGTCGAAGGGAGCTCGAAGCGTCGTGTCATCGACAGATTTCTGAGACACCGCCAGGGCGGCCTCCGCTACTTCGACGCCCCGCTTGTAGGAATCGATCTGGGTCTGGGCGATCGCACCCTTGTCTTGCCGCTGCAGGTTGAGTCCCCGCTCGTAGTCGGCGGCTGCCTTCCGGAGCTCTGCCTGCGTCGCCTCGAGCCGCGCCTGGTAGTCTCGGGGGTCGAGTTTCGCGAGCATCTGGCCTTCGGTCACCTGCTGGCCTTCTTCCACGGGGAGCTCGATGATCCGGCCGGGCACCTCGAAGGCGACCTCCGCTCGGCGCGACGCCTCGACGGACCCCGAGTACTCACTCCGCGTCGCCTCTCCCTCGCCGGGAACGACGAGGGTCTTCACGGGGCGAACGACTTCCTCCACGACGACGGGAGGCTTCTGGCACGCCCCGGCGAGGAGCCCGGATGCAACGAGCAGAAGGACCCCTGGAAGGAGTGCGTATCCGGACCGACTGCGTTTTCTCATGAAAAGCTCCTCCGATGGCTCGGAACCTCCGAGCAGCGGCCCCGTGTTATGGCCTATTCCCCGGATCCTCAAGGGTGGCCGCGACCCTCCCGCCTCATGCTTGAGCATTCGATCCCGTGTCAACGAGCGGCGCGGCACTCGCCTCGACCGATCTCTTCTCGGACAGCGAGACCGTACAGCCCAGGATTGAGAGCCTCCCCACTCCGGACCCGCCGCACTCGGCTGTCCATGGCGCGCTGGCTCGGGAGCACCCAGCGCCCCGGCAAGAGAGCCTCCGCGATCGGCCAGAACGCGCCGGTCGGCCGACTCACTCCAATGATGAAGAGGTCGCGGCGCCGGCTTCGGCGATCTCGCACGCCAACTCGCAGCCCGTGTTGCCCGTACCGACGACGACTCGTTTGCCGCGCACCGAGGTCGGACGATCCGGCGCGCGGCAGGACTGCACATGCATCACTTCGCCGTCGAAGTTGCCGGGAAAATCCGGAAGGCGGCGCAGGACCGGTTGACCGACGGGGGGTACTCGACCGCGAGACATCACCCGCGGCCGAGCGCCCTGTCTGACGCGGCGAAGTATTACCCCGCCATGTCGAAGAAGCAGATCTTGTTGCCGTCGGGGTCGCGGACGTACGCGCCGTAGAACACGCCCGGGATCCGCTCACCCGGCTGGCCCTCGTCCGTCGCGCCGAGTTCCAGCGCCTTGGCGTGCATCTTATCCACGCCGTCGCGTCCGCCACCGGGAAGGGCGATCATGTTGCCGTTTCCGTGGCTCTGCGGCTTCTCTGTGTCGAACGGAACGCAGATGGCGAGCATCGCGCCCTCGCCGGTGCCGTAGAACTTGATGCGGTCCATCCCCATCAGCTGCTTCGCGCCGAGCTCGCCGAGCAGGGCATCGTAGAAGGCAACCGCACGATCCATATCGTTCACACCAATGGTGGCGTATCCGAGCATTGTTCTCTCCTTTTCCGGGTTGAGATTTGTTGGGAGAGATACCTGACCGGCCCCCGGAAGCTACAAGAGGAGGAAAACCGCGAGCGCCGTTCCCAGACCGACCCGAGCAGCACGCGGAACTACGTACGAGCTATCCTTCACGAAGTCCCTGAAGGCCTGAATCCCGGATCGGGAGGCGCGACGAATGATCGGCACCTCGATGACGCTCGCGAACGCGACGAATCCGAACGCGCCTGCTTGAACCGCAGTCAACCCCGCGCTCGTGCTCGGCAGCGCGAAGAACAATCCGAGAGCTCCGACCCAGTGGGCGACGTTTCCGCCAACACTCATCGCGACGAACTGCTGGTCCGAGCTGCGTTCGAGATCGAACTGGAAGAGCGGAACCATATTCTTCGCCGGAGAGATCGGTGCGACCGCGCCCGAGAGACGCGCGGCGGCGAAGTGCCCCCATTCGTGCAGGAGCGACACCCCCGCTGCCCCGGCGAGAAGTCCACCGAGAGCACTCAGAACCACGGCGAACCCCAGACCGCTCGCCTCCGCCCACGCTTCGGCGCCGGCCCAGATCGAGAAGATCACGATGAGGAGGGTGAGATCTCGCAGGAACACCAGACCCAGAGGGGAGGCGTCCTTGGGCGGTTTCGACTCAGCAGCCGCATCGATCGTCGCAGCGCCTGGATCGCTCATCTCGGCCCGCTCCCGGCCGCGAAGGTCTCGCCGACCAGCCTCTCGCTGACAGCCCACAACTTCTCGGCCGCCGCCGCATCGAGGGCGTAGCTCGCGTAGCCGCGGTACGTCGGGTTCCCACCCTCGACACCGAGTTGGCAATCGCCCAGATACGACCCGCTGTGCGCCGCAAGCTCCGGCGCGGTCGCAGCCCAGACCTGCGTCGCCGCCCCGGCCTCGACCTGCTTGAACGGCATTCCACCGCCCGACGACTCCTCGCCGGCGGCTTTCGCGCGAGACTTGGTCCGCTCCATCATCATATTCAGCGTCTCTTCGGTGAGATGACGACCCAGCTCAGTCATGATCGCCCCGGGATGCACCGCAAAGGAGAGAACCCCCTCGCCTCGCAATCGCTTTGCCAACTCCACAGTGAACAGAACGTTCGCGGTCTTGGATCGTCCGTACGACTCCCACGGATCATATTCGGTCGATTCGAAGTTCGGATCGTCGAGGTCGACGTTGCAGATCGAATGCCCACCGCTCGACAGGTTCACGATGCGCGGCGCGTTGCCGCGAAGAATCGCCGGCAGCAACCGGTTGGTAAGAACGAAATGGCCGAGGTGGTTGGTGCCGAACTGCATCTCGAAGCCGTCGGCAGTGCGCGACAGTGGGCAACACATGACGCCGGCGTTGTTGATGAGCACGTCGATGGCATCGTGACCCTCGAGGTACGCGTCCGTGAACGCCCGGATGCTCGCGATATCGGCGAGATCGACTTCGTGGATCTCCAGCTTCGCTGCCGGGACGGACTCGCGAATGCGCGCGGCGGCGGCCTCCATCTTTTCCCGACTCCGAGCGAGCATCGAAATCGTCGCGCCCTTCGACGCGAGCGCTCGCGTCGCTTCCTCACCGAGGCCGCTGGAAGCGCCGGTGATCACGAAGCGTCGACCAGCGAGATCCACGCCGTCGAGAACCTGGTTTGTAGTCGTTTCGGGGCCGTATGTGCTCATCGAGGAACCTCCATTTCAATCTCGTCTGTAGCGCGCGGAGAAGTCGGCACAAACCCCGATCTCGACGCGCCTGCCCTAGGCGGTGGGCGGGAAGGCGAGGTCGAGGCCGACGCGGGCCAGGCCGACCAGACGCAGAGCCCTGGCATCTTCGGGCGACCACCACGCGCACTGATCGGTCGTTCCCTGGCCCTCGTTGGTCAGCGTCCCGCCGAGGAGTTCTGCGAAGTAGATGATGCGAATGCCCTGATGGGAGGCGTCCTCGCGGTCCAGATGGACGGAGTCGACCGCCGCAAGGCTCTTCGGCCGCACGTGAAGTCCCGTCTCCTCCCGAACTTCGCGCACCATCGCGTCCGCGGGATCTTCGCCGAAATCTATGCCGCCGCCCGGCAGCGTCCAGCGACCCTGGTGCCGAGGGATCTCCGCCGAAATCCGACACAAGATCATCCGGGGCTCGTCCAGGATCAGACCGTACGCGGCGATCCGAGTGATCTGCGGCTTGTCCCCATGCGCCATCCTACGAGCGTACCACGCAGTCCTGCAGTGGCAGGGCGACGACTCGACGGCCACGAGCCAACGCAGTAGAACTGCCGGTCATGTCCGCTCAGCTCGGAAGCAAGCCCACCTGCCGGATCCGATCGATCTGGCGATTCCCGATCAAGTCGTTTCAGGGAGAGTCGGTCAATTCCGCGCTCCTTCAACCGCAGGGCATCTTCGCCGATCGTCCGCTCGCGCTTCTCGACAAGGGCACCGGCAAGATCCTGAGCGGCAAGAACCATGGACTCGGCGAACAGATCCTGACGTTCGAAGCCCGCTACGAGGCGGACCCGGTTCCGGGCAAACCCCTACCCGATGTCGTAGCGCAGGTTGCCGGGAAGGAGTGCAGAACGAGCGACGCCCGCGCGTTTGCGTCGGCCTGCTCCGAAGCTCTCGGGACGGAGGTCGAACTCGTGACGGCAGGCGGCGCACCGGCCGTCTACGACACGTACTGGCCCGAGGTCGAAGGGCTCGTGCTCTCGGACCAGACGATCGAGTTCCCTCTCGCTCAGGCCGAAGCCGGATCGTTCGCAGATCTAGAGCCACTCCACCTGCTCACGACCGCCAGCATGAAACACCTCGCCGGCTTGGCCGCGAACAGCGCGATCGACACCGCACGTTTCCGCCCGAGCATCGTTCTCGACACGGGCGATGAGGACGGTTTCCTCGAGAACGACTGGAGTGGCTGCATCGCAAGCCTTGGGAGCGCTAGGGTCGAGTTCGGCGCCGTAGCTCCTCGGTGCATCATGACCACGCGTCCACAGGCGGGATTCCCCCGTGACCTCGAGGTCCTGCGCACCCTCGCCCGGGAGAACCGCCAGGAGTTCATGGGAATGCAGATGCCCTGTCTCGGGGTCTACGCGAAGGTCCTCCAGCCGGGATCGGTCTCCGTGGGAGATGAGCTGACGTTCAGCTGATCGCGTCCCGGTCCGCAAAGACCTTCCGCGCGAGGCGGAAGCCTTCGATCGCGCGCGGAAACCCGCAGTAGGGCACCATCGTCACCATCACCTCCTCGACCTCCTTGCGGGTGACCCCGTGGTTGAGAGCACCGCCGATGTGGATCTCGAGTTCGCGCGTCATGTTGGTCGCCGCCAGAGCGGAGATCACGACGACGCTCCGGTCGCGGCGTGACAATTGCGGCCGTGCCCATATCTCGCCGAACGCAAAGTCCACGACGAGGTTTCCCATGTCACCCAATTGCTCGACCGTCGCCGCAGCCACCGCGCTCATGTCGACGCCCTCGGGCATCCCGAGCAACGTCTGAAGAACGTCGAGACCATCCAAGCGGCGTTGCGTGTTCTCCTTCGGCTCGGCGGGCGGCGGTGGCGCCGCGCGGTGTTCGGTGCCATCGAATCCGGCGAAGACCTGCGCGACGATCTCCGCACCGCCGAAGGCAAAGGGCATTCCGACGTACGCTCCGAGTTGCACCATGATCTCGTCGACTTCGTCGCGCGTGAGGCCATGATTAAGACCACCGGCCACGTGTTGGCGAAGCTCGACCTCGCGACCGAGCGCCGTCAGTGCTGAAATGACGACGAGACTCCGATCTCGACGGGAGAACTGCGACCGACTCCAGACCTCGCCTGCCGCAGTGTGTAGAGCGATACTTCCGAGAGCGCCCTGGGTGTCGAAGAAGCCCGCCAATGCGCGGCCGCCATCTTCGGAGCCGCTCAGAGTCGAAAGGACGTCCAGCCCGCGTTGTCGCCGCGTGTCGTGATCGGTCATCGGATTTCCCTTGGATCAGCTAGCGCGCGTTCTCGTTCCAGTCGTCGAGCAGCAATTGCATCGTCACGTTCAAAATCACGTTCTGCTCTTCGTCCACGAGGTCGTAGAGAAGTCCGGCGGCACTGTGGCCACCGAAGAAGGCCATCCCGCCTTCGTCGCCGCCGCGTTCCAGGTGTGGGAGCGTATCGTCCCCGGTCAGAGCGTAGTCGCCGGCGCGGCGAACCTTGTGCGCGCCCCGGGTCCCATCCGGATTGAGGTCCCACAGGTGCTGCTCGCCCTCGAGGACGAGGATGGTCGTCGTCGAGCGGTGCCGGTGCATCGGACAATGGCCTCCATCGCCCGCCCAGCGCACGACCATGTCCAGAGTACCCGCTGGCAGGTCATGGCCGAGAATCGTGTAGTCGTGGTGAACCTCGTAGGACTGCCCCGGATCGCCCACCACCTCCCGCCATCGGTATCGACTCGGATCAAAGCTACTCTGGGCCATCGGGACTCCTCCTCGGGCGCATTGGGATCGAACCCCATCCCACCCGTCTTGACGGTCATCGTCGGCTCTCTAACCTAAGGCGAGTATCGCATTCGGGCAACCGTGGATCACTTCGCTATGGTTCCCCGGCCCACAACCAAGGAGACTGTGCGATGGAAGCAAGTTCGATTCTACAGCCCGTGTTCGTCGTCGGACTTCTGACCGTCGTGATGACCGTGTGGATGATCGCGACGAGGGTTCCCGCGATGACGGCGCGTGGCATCGATGCCCAGGAGGCTCAGAACACTGCCCGGATCCACGATCTCCTCCCGCCCGAGATCACCCGCATTTCCAACAACTACAATCACCTGTTCGAGCAGCCGACGCTCTTCTACGCGGTCGCCCTCTCGATCGCCGTGCTCGGGCACGTCGATACGATGCATGTGGGATGCGCGTGGCTCTACGCCGCCCTACGCATCACGCACTCGCTGGTTCAGGCGACCGTCGACATCGTCATGGTTCGATTCGGCCTGTTCGTCCTGTCCTGGATCGCGCTGGCGACGATGATCATTCGAGAGACGATCGCCGTCTTCTGAAGAGCGGCCTACAAGACTGCGGAAACGATCCGCTTGATTGTGCTTCCAGGCTTCGCGTCGCCCTCTCCGTCTCCGACCGACCACACGCCCGTACTGGATCTCGACAGGAGCACCCGGCGGCCGGTCGAATCACGTTCGACCAAGGACACCGATCCTTGGCGGCGCACTTGGAGGTTGGCGAGCGGGCGATTCACGCCGAACACCATCCCCTCGGGACCGGGGCCGCCCGCCTCCGCAATGACCTCTCCCGCGCCGCTGCCGCGGTACCGGCAAAGCCGCTCCCGGCCGTCCCCGACCTTTGCTGCGAAGACCACGTCGCCGCTGTCGTGCACGCCGAAATCATCACGGACGACGTTGCTGAACACGTTGCCCTCCGGATCGACCTGCAGACGACGAGCAACGGTGGTGCACGTGAACGCGGCCATCACCTGGGTGCAGGCAAGAAGCAGAACCGCCAGTCCCGCGAGCGACGACAGGGTCAGTTTCCCAAGAGGGAGGCGTGTCATGGCGCAGCCACCCTGACGCTCCGGGCCCGCACCGCGCAATGGCTGCCCTGCACCGAAGGCGCGCCGAAGCGCTCGATTTCTTGCCGGTCTCCGGGGGATCTGTTCTGTTGTCCCCATGCGGGACCTACAACGCCGGGGCTCCCCATCGAGCTCGCCCGCACCCGCCGGAACGATTCTCGTTGTCAGTCCGGTGCTGCCGTGGCCCGCGCTCGCCGGAAAGCACATCGACATCGCCGGCCACGTCGCCTTCTTCCAGTCCGAGGGATGGAGGGTCGTCGTCGTCGTGCACCGAGAGCTCTCCTCCGAACTGCAGGAGCGCATCCGGACCGAAACGCTTCCGGCCGAGACCCACCTGGTGGCGCGTTCGGGTCGCTACGTGCCGTCCAGCGACGAAGCCGTCGCCGAGCTACAGAGCCTCGTCGACGATCTCCAGCCCGACGTGGTGTGGTGCGGATGCACCGACACCGTACTTCTCGGCGCGGCGGTGGACCGGCACCGTGCCGAACTCTGGTGTCGACCGCATAACTTCGAACTCGGTCAGCACTTCGAGAAGGCGCGGTCGGGGTTCCGGTGGACGGCGTGGAACCGTTGGACCGCTCTCCCGACGTGGCTCCCGAGCCGAACGGGCCGCCGAATTCACGCGGCCGAGCAGGCCATGTTCCGCTGCGCAGGCCGAATGTTCTTCATCTCGCGGCGCGACATGGACATCATGTCGCGGCTCTACGGCACCCGTGACGGAATGTTCTGGCTCCCGCCCAGTCTCCATCCGGCCCGCATCCCGGTGAAACCGACGAAGCAGACCCTCGATGTCGTGTACGTGGCGAACAACTACACCAGCCCCACACAGCTCGAAGGCGCTCGCCGTCTTCTCGATGACATTGTTCCGAGCGTCGAGAAATCCGCGCCTGGGCGGTTCCGCTTCCACCTCGTCGGAAGCGGCAGCGAGAAGATCGGAGAAGAGGTAGCTACCGAGAGCGTGGTCGCGCACGGCTTCGTCGACGACCTCGAGGCCCTTCTGCAGGAGATGGACATGAGCTGCATCCCCGTCGACATCGGCTGGGGCCTGAAGATCAAGATGGTCGAGGCACTCGCCTCGGGACTCCCCGTGCTCGGAGACCCCGTCGTCTTTCAAGGACTACCGGACGTCACCGGGGCCTACGCCCCGTGCACCAGCGCCGACGACTATGCCCGCGCGCTCCTCGCTCTGAGTGAGCCCGACGAGCGCCGTCGGATGGCGGACGCGGGCGCGGCAGCGTACGGCGGATGGCAGCGCGAAAGCGAAGGTCAGCTCCGGAGCGAGTTGGCCCGTGCGCGCAAGCACGCATCGTAGGGTCACAGCGTGGCACAGAACCCACTCACCAAGGTCGCGGAAGCCATGCGAGCCCGACGGCATAGACGCCGCGTTCAAGCGATCTTCCTTCACATTCCGAAGACCGCCGGCCAGAGCGTTCGCCGCGTCCTCTCCGATCATCGCTTCGTCCTGAGCGACACGAAACAGCAGTGGCTCGGATGGGAGGGCGACTACACGCACGAGCGGTGGGCCACGACGGGATACGCACGAGTGCTTCGTGAGGAACTCGGCGACGTCGTGTGGGATCGATCCTTCAAGTTCTCCTTCGTCCGAAACCCATGGGACCGAGCCGTGTCGGCGTGGCGGTATCTAGACCGCCCCAGAGATCTGGCCCACGGACTGAGCTTTCCCGAATTTCTCTCGCAGATCCGAACGATTACGCCCCGATACGCCCCCGAGGACCGAGCGAGAAACAAGTTCTCCTGGCACGTCGAGCCGCAAGCATCACAGCTGCTGGACGCGAACGGCAAGATCCTCGTCGACTTCGTCGGCCGAACCGAGACCCTTCAGGCGGACTTCGACGAAGTGTGCACCCGGCTCGAGATCCCGAAGGCCGAGCTCCCCCGCGTCAACACGACCGAGCGCAGCGCCTACCAAGACTACTACGACGACGACTCCCGGCAGGCCGTCGCGGAGTTCTACGCACGAGACATCGAAACCTTCGGCTACTCCTTCGATTGAGTCCTACCGGAGATCCGGGTCGCAAAGGCGGATCAAGGTTCTGCTGGTCAGCACAAGACAGAGGATGAACGCGAACTCCGCAACGCTGGAACTCGCGGAGACCGCCGGCGGCGGCACCTCGGGCACGATCGCCACGTGTTCGAAGAAGAACGCGACGAAGCGATCGAACCTGGTCTCTCTCGGAGCGACGATCTCCGTAAAGATGTCGAACCCGTGCCTCGCTCCCGGAACGATGTGACCTCGTGCGGCAGACCCACGAGGGCGGCGCGCGCATAGGGTGACAAGGCCGCGCTGACCGGCACGGCTTTGTCTTCTTCGCCGTGCGCGATCAGCAGAGGCACCCGGCTCCATGACGAAATTCGGATTGGGTCCGAGCGTCCCCCACATGTCGAACACCGCGCCGAAACTCCCGGCGGGGCAATGCCGATCTTGTCGAGAGCGTACGCCATCAAGAGTGGGGTTCCCGCGCCGGCGGAACTGCCCCCGACCGCGACGTCGGCACACCGGTGCCCGTCGGCTGGAAAAGCCCAAGCCGGAGATCGACGTCGCCCAGCGGATTCGGAACGGGCTTCGAAGCGAAGACGACGGCACTGGTTCTCTCGAAGCCGAAGTGCTCATCGAAAAACAGGATGGCCGAGGCTTCGTGGTGGACCAGCAGGACGAGAAAAAGAGCGGCGAGGGCCGCGCATCGCGACGTCCTGGTGCATTGTTACTCTACTCCAATCTTTAGTTTTACCAATCTTTTATAGAACACATCTCATGCGGTATTCTCGTTGATCCCCACGGGCCGGAGCCACTAAGAGTGTTCCATGTCCTCTCTCGGAGACCCGCTCGACCCTCGCCGCAACGACGGTGCGAAGCCTCTTCCCGATGGATGAGAAGACCGCCCGGGCCTACGAGTCCGGCGCCGCCCGCTGGATCGACGACCGCGAGGCAACGCCCCGCGCCCTTCGGCGGCTTCGGCACCTGACCAAGACCCTCGGCCCTGGTGCACACATCGCCGATCTCGGCTGCGGACCGGGATGGTACGCCCACGAACTCTCCCGACGCGGCGCCTGTGCGGTGGCGTTCGACGCGAGCGCCGGGATGCTCGCCGGCTTCCGAAAGCGTTCCCCCGGTGGACACGCGGTCCAGGGCGATCTCGCCGCCCTGCCCTTCGCGCGCGGTTCTCTGGACGCGGCGGTCGCCTTCAAAGCGTACCAGCACCTTCCCTTCGCATCTTTCCCGAGTGCGCTTGCACACGCCCATCACGCGCTGCGCGTGGGAGCGCCGCTCGAGCTGACGATCTGCGACATCCGAGCGACCCCGCCGAATGCGGACGAAGCGGAACACGGCGTACGCGAGCATCGCTGGGAGGAGAACGACTTTCCCGGGCGACTCTTCTCTTTTTACGACCGCGAGCGGCTCCGACGGATTCTCGAAGGCGCCGGCTTCACCGACGTTCGGATCGACCCCGGCCGCAAGAGAGTCTTCTGGTTGTGGGTGCGTGCCACGCGGGCGGACACCCTGCCCGACTACGTACGCCCCGACCTCGATCTCCTCTTCTGTGGCCTCAACCCATCCCTACTTTCGGCGCAGACCGGCGTCCCCTACGGGCGCCCCGGGAATCGGTTCTGGCCGGCGGTCGTGCGCGCGGGGCTGTGTTCACGCGAGCGCGACCCGTGGCATGCCCTCGAGCGCGGTATCGGATTCACCGATCTCGTGAAGCGGCCGACGCGCGGCGCGGCAGAACTCACGAAGGACGAGTACGCAACCGGGACCCTGCGACTCGAGGATTGCGTCCGGGTTTTCCGCCCGCGCGCGATCTGCTTCGTCGGCCTCGACGGTTGGCGAAAAACGGTAGATCGCAAAGCAGTGCCGGGATGGGTTCCCGACGGCTTCGCCGGACGTCCCGCCTACCTCATGCCCTCGACCTCCGGCTTGAACGCGCACTGCGATCTCCCCGGGTTCGTGCGCCATCTTCGAGCCGCGTCGACCGCACCGGGCTGAGCCCGCCGACGCCTCAGCCCCGCCGCGACGAAGCGCGATGAGGGCCTTCTTAGCGAGCTGAGGAAGCTCGCCCGTGATCTCGCGCCAGGCCGACGAGGCCGATGAGAATTCGTTTCCAGGTCACGAGACGGCAATCTTCGCGAGTCGGACACCCAGCCGTCAAGCCCGGCCAACTCGACACGGAGCGAGCCAACCTCTTCAACGAGCCGCATGAAGGCGACCATCTTCGGCGCGACGGGATCTCTGGGGAGTGAGTGCGTCCAGCAGTCTCTGGAGGCGGGGCACGAGGTGACCGTTCTTGCGCGATCTCCTTCGAAGCTGCCCCAAGACGTCACTACCCGGGTTCGCGTCGTGCAGGGGGACGCGCTTCGGGAAGAGGATGTGTGGCGGGCTCTCGAAGGTGGATGCGAAGCCGTCCTCTTCGCGATCGGTGTCGACAAGAACTCCCCGGAAGATCTCTGTACGAACGTCACCGAGCACGTGCTCAACGGGATGCGTCATTACGACGTGGGTCGTTTCATCTGGTGCGGCGGCGGCAGCACGATCGTAGCCGACGATCAGGTCACGTTCGGCGCACGGTTCGTCGAGGGCTTCAGTCGGCTCTTCCTCGGACTGCGACACCGCGACAAGGCACACCAGCTGGCACTCCTCGACGAGAATACCGACGTGCAGTGGCTGGGCGTACGTCCGCTCCAGATGCGCAGCGGGCCACGTCGGGAGGTGTACCGCCTCGGGTTCGATGCCTTCAGCGGGTTCTCGAACATCAGCTTCGCGGACTGTGCCCACGCAATGGTGGGTATGCTCGGCGACGACACCTGGAGCCACAAGGCGCCGATCGCCCAGTACGGAAAACCGGTGCTCGACGCTTCATGCATGCCCGGCACCAATGTCTTGAGCTTCGCGCCTCCGCTAGGGTTCCCGCTCTTCTCCCATGAGCCTGAGATCCGCGACAGAGGCAGGACCCAGCCTTGCGGAGCGCCTGTTTCAGCATTCGAATGAGTGGGGCAAGGTCTGGTTCGGCGTCCTCTTTTAGGGGAGTGTCCCCGCCGAAAGGGCGGTCGCCTGCTGCCTGGTCGGGAACCTGGGCCTCGCGAATCTGTGCTTTCCGTTCATCTTCGCCCGCGCCACGCACATGAAGCACCACGCCTACAAGAATGATCCGGAGCGAGATCCGGATCATCACTTCGCCGCGAACCACTGGTGACAGGCCGCGCTCGCCCGGTTCTGGCGGACGAGATACGTGCCACGATACGTCGTGCAATCGATGACGCATCACGCGGTCCATCACCTCTACCCGCGAATCCCGCACTGGAGTCAGCCCCCGGGCCATCCAGGGGCTGGAACCCTTCATCGTGGCTCAAGAAATGGAGGGCGCCGACATTCTCCCGACGAAGGGCTAGCTCCCTCGAGAACCCACGCTCCGGATGGAATGCACCTGATGATGCGAGGCCCACGACGCGAGCTCGTCGCGGGCGCAGAAGTGCAACTCGCCCTGGTCTTCGCCTCGGGAGCGAAGCAGGCGTTCCGCGCGCCGGTATCGAACCGCTGAGCGACAAGGAACACGCGCCCTTGGGAGAACGGCGATACGTGCGCAGCCCGGAGGGAGCCGCCGGTCCCTCTTCACGTAGGATTCGTGAGCCGCTCCGGATCAGGGGTCGGTGTTCTCCCTGCTCGGCCGCTATAGTCGCAGGATGGACCTCACCAACCGTGTCGCAGTCATCACCGGAGCAAGTCGTGGCCTCGGAGCCGGCATCGCCAAGGTCGCTTCCGAGCGCGGGATGTCCCTCGTGTTGTGCAGTCGGTCCACCCCCGCCCTACCTCCAGGGTCGCGCACTCGAACGCTTGAGATCGACGTGTCCGATCCCGATGCGGTCGACCGCGTGGCTCGGGAGGCGACCGAGCACTTCGGCCACGTCGATCTCTGGGTGAACAACGCAGGCCTCCTGGAACCGATGGGGCCCTTGCGCGACGCGCCCCCGCAAGACCTGAAGGATCACTTCGATGTGAACGTCCTGGGGGCCACCCTCGGATGCCGCGCCTTCGTTCGGATCCTTCACGAGACGAATCGCCGCGGGGTGCTTCTGAACATCTCGTCGGGAGCCGCGCGGAAGCCTTACGCAGGGTGGAGCGCGTACTGTGCCGGCAAGGCCGCGATCGACCGGCTGAGCGAGACGATCGCCCTCGAGGAAGGCGATCGGCTGAAGGTGCACGCCGTCGCGCCCGGGTTAATCGACAGCGACATGCAGGCGCAGATTCGCAAGGTAGCGGATGAGGAGTTCCCAAGCGCCGCCCGGTTTCGAAAAGCGCACGCCGATGGAACGCTCATCGCACCCGAAGTCGCTGGAGCGGCACTCCTAGATCTCGCGTTCAATCCGGCGGCTGCGCGCGACGAGGTCTGCGTCGACCTGCGGGACTGAGAACCACAGGCCACGAATCGACGGACGGGCTCTCTCGCCCTTGCCGCGGTAAACAGCAGGTCGTGACCGCGACCAAGTACTTCGAAGACTTCGTGATCGGCGTGGAATCGGAATCCGGTCACGAGTACGTCGTGACGACCGAGGAGCTGAAACAGATGGCGGAACGGTGGGACCCGCAGCCATTTCATCTCGACGAGAACGCCCCGGAGACCAAGGAGTTTGGCGGACTCATCACATGCTCGGCGCACACGTTTGCGATTTACACGTATCTCGGTTCGAAGAGCCCGGTGAAGACGGCCGCGATCGCCGGCCTCGGCTTCGAGAAGGTCCGCATGCTGCTGCCGCTTCGTCCCGGCGACCGGATTCGCGCCGTGAACGTATGCCTGGCCGCTCGTGAATCCCGGACCAAACCGGATCGCGGAATCCTGACCACGAAGACGATCCTTCGGAACCAGAACGACGAAGACGTCTTCTCGATCGAAGCGACGGTCATGGTCCGCAAGAGGTCTTCAGGGGGTATCCGCGGGGCTTCGTAGCATGACGTGTTCGCGGAGCATTCCCACGACGGGGATCGCAACCCCGAGCAACATGATCATCCCGCCCTCGAGCTCGCGTCCCGTCGGCACCGAACCGAGGAAGATCCAGGCGAGCGGCAAGCTCAAGACCGGGCTGCTCAGGAGAATCAAGGCCGTGAAACGCGCCTCTAAGTACCGCGACGATTGCATCGAGAAGAGCCGGCTCAGGAACGGACCAAACAACCCTCCCAGCGTCACGTAGAAAACCAGCGGACCGCTGAACGCGGCAGCATCCGGGATCTCTCGGTGCACGACGAACCAAAGAAGCACGGACAGCCACAAGCGAAACGCGTTCACGAAGATCGGATCGATTCCATCCACGTAACGACGGACTGCAACCAGCATCCCGCCGAACGAGGCCGCCGAGAACAGCCCGTACGCGATCCCAATCGCGTCTATCCGCCCTTCTCCGCCCTGCATCCAGACCAGGCCGACTGCGGCCACCGCGCTGCCAACCCAGAAGAGTGCGTGCGGGCGTTCGCCCATCACGAACCACGCAGCGATGGCAACGACCAACACCTCCGAACGCTGCAACACGCTCAAGAGTGGAGCCGAGATGCGCTCAATCGCCGCGGCGCTCGCGAGATTCCCGACCAGCGTGAGAACTGCAAGGATGAGGGACAGTCGCAGTGCATCGGGGCTGAACTTCGCCCCGGTGCGCTTCGTGAACGGAACCACCAGCGAGTTGAGCACGGCCGCCGACGTCAGAAGAACCAACACTGCCGTCGACTCATCCCCGTGCGGCGTCGCAAGCTTCCACGGGACCACGAACGCCCCCGCCATCGAGGCTGCCCCAACCGCCCAAGCAACCCCAACCCCAGTCCGCACCCCTCCTCGCTAACACGCAGTGGGGACGTTCCTTAATCTCCGCCGAATCTTCAATCGTCGAAAAGTGACGATTGAGGAATCGCGAAAGATCGGGGAACGTCCCCAGGATGGGTGAGGTTCGAACACCGGCGCGCCTGGTTCAGGTGCGTGGGCGGTCGGTCGAGCGACCAGATTGGCCGAGGACGGTCCCACGGCCTTGCAGGAACCCTACGAAGACGACTCCGCCTCGGTTCTGCTGGCCACCGACCTGCACGCCGGAAACGTGCTGTCCGCCGAACGCGAACCGTGGCTCGTGATCGACCCGAAACCGTTCGTCGGCGCCCCCGCCTACGACGCCACGCAACACCTTCTGAACTGCAAAGGACGCCTACGAACCGACCCGCTCGGGACGATCTCCCGTTTCGCCGCACTGCTCGACGTCGACGAACAACGCGTCCCCCGGTGGACGTTCGCCCGACTCGCCGCCGTCCCGGGGTAGGGACGTTGGTTAGTCACGGCCTGAAAGTTTAATCGACACAAAAGTGACGATTGGGATTCGGCCGAGACTACAGAACGTCCTCGCCTCGCCCCCTCGACTAAACAAATTCCGGGAGACTAACCAACGTCCCCTTTTACTTCTTTTACTTTTAGGGGGAGTTGGTCGATGAGGGGGCGGGGGAGGCGGGGCATGCGGTAGATGTTGGCGCGGTGGCGTTTGCCCTTGGTTTCGATGATGTCGGGGTTGAAGAAGTCCCAGACGATTTCGCCGGAGCGGGTGACCTCGAAAACGCGGCCCTTGCCGGATTCGACAACCAGGGTGTTGCCGTTCGGGAGACGCTCGGCGCTACCGCGGGTGGGGGTGTAGAGCGACGACTTGGGCTCTCCGCGGAGTTCCCACGTGAGGCTCTTCGTGTTCGGCGCGAGTTCGAGGACACGAGACCAGTGGCGGGCGCGCCCGTTGTCGAAGATCAACATGCGACCGTCCGACAAGAGGCTCGGGTGGTGCTGCGCGTCGAGGATCCCCGGGCCCCAGCTCCAGACGACGCGGGGCGGGTCGAGGTCGAGGACCGCGATGAGATCGAGTTCGCGAATCGAAACGAGGACGCTGCCCCGCCGCCCCACACCGGGGACGTCTCGATCGAGGAGTTCAATCGAGTTCGCGTGGAACACGTCGCCGTGGAACTGCTTGGCCCGATGGCGCTGGATCTTCTTCAATCGCGGCTTAGGAACCAGATCGGAGAAGAGGTCGGACAGGCGAACCTGTCGCTCGACCACGCCCTCGGGTGACAGAATCGTGATGTCGTTGTCGCGGATCAGATACTCGTCGCCATCGATCGACAGCTCGCGTCGCTCTTCGGTCAACACGTACACCCGACCGTCCTCGCCGATATCGAGATCGTGGTGAGGCCCGACAGGAACACTCCACAGAAGCTTCGAGTTCCAATCGAGCTTCTCGAGGCGTTCGTACTTGGCACTGCCGAACAGCGAACCGTCCGGCAGAAGCTCCACGAAGTCCCACGCGGCCGCACTCGGATCCGGCGCGCGCCACGTGTGCAAGATCCGCCCTTGCATGTCCATCAGGTGTGCGTCGTGGCGCGGACGCGACTTGTAGAGATTCAAACTACCGTAAGCGCGCTCCACGTCGTGCGTCACCACGCCGACCTTCTTCCCGGAACCGGCGAGCTCGACATCCGTCCATTCGGCGTAGCCGAGCGCCTCGAGCCGCTCGAGAGTTTCCCGCTTCACTTCGGACTTCGGCTCGGCGGTCGGAGGCCGGGGGTGAACGATCTCGTGCGTGTCTTCCGATGCCACCACGGACGCCGCGACACAGAGGAGCGACGTCACCAGCGTCGAGACGAACGCCAGTCCTGTACTTCCACGATTCACTCCGAGCCCGGCGCCGGGTAGCCCGCGATCAGCCCACCGTCAGCGACGAACTCGGACCCCGTCGAATACGAGCTCTCGTCCGACGCAAGAAAGAGCGCAAGGTTCGCGATCTCCTCCGGTCGCCCCGTCCGGCGGAGCGGCGCAAGCTTCTCGGTGTGCGCATCGAGAAGCGCGTGGATGTCCGCGGGATCGACACCTGCCGGGGTTCCCAAGTCCGTGCGGATGAAGCCGGGATGAATCGAGTTTACGCGGATCCCCTTCGGCGCCAGCTCCATCGCGGCGGCCTTCGTCATTCCCCGCACCGCCCACTTGCTCGCGACGTACGACAGAATCCCGTTCATCCCGATCATTCCATCGATCGACGAAACGTTGAGGATCGAACCACCGCCGGCCGCGGTCATCGGCTCGACGACGGCGCGCATGCCGAGGAACACCCCGATCTGATTCACGTCGATCACCCGGCGATAACTCTCGAGCGTCATCTGCTCCAGCGGGGCCGCTTCGGCGATCCCCGCGTTGTTCACGAGGACGTCGAGTCTTCCGAACGCTGCGGTCGTCGCCGCCACGGCGGTCGCCCACTCCTCTTCGCGCGTCACATCGAGGTGCTGATAGATCGCACCGGCTCCGATGTCGTCGGCGAGCGTGCCGCCCTCGTCGTCCCGCACGTCGCACACGACAACCTTCGCGCCCTCCGATACGAACAGGCGCGCCTCTGCCGCTCCCATGCCTCGCGAGCCACCGCTGATCAAGGCCACTTTTCCGTCGAGTCTATTCACGTGTTTTCCCCTTTCGGTTCGTCGCTCCCGCTCTTGTAACCGCTGCAGAACCCGCCCGCGATCGCTCGTCAGGCCCGACGCCGCCCGAACAAACGAATCGCCCGACGGTTCCCGCACCACCTCCTACCGCTCGGTGGTCAGCCGCTCCAGAAAGGCCTGGTCGTGGCTCACCAGGAGTGCGGCACCGTCGCCGTCGATCGAGATGGTTGGGGCTCGTCGAGCACGATGAGGTGCCGGCTGCGGGCCAACCCCACCTGGACCCGTGGGGGCCTGGCCGGCGTCGGCTAGCGGCGAGCGAGCCTACAGCAACGCGCTTGCACACTCCGCGAGAGGCGAGCGTTCGCACTTGTCGAGTGTCATGTGCGCGTACAGAGGCTGGCCGACCATTCGGCTGATCAGGTGACTCAGGCCGTTCGACGATTCGTCGAGATAGGGCTGATCGATCTGATGGATGTCACCGGTAAGGACGATCTTGGTGCCCTCGCCGGCTCGGGTGATGATTGTCTTGACCTCGAGCGGCGTGAGATTCTGCGCCTCATCAACGATGAAGAAGACGCGCGGAAGGCTCCGGCCTCGAATGTAGGAAAGAGGCGTCACGACCAGCTTGTCAGACTCGAGCATCTTCTGGATGCCGGCGCCCTTGTCTCCGTTCCCGCTCTCGTCGGAATCGTTCCGCAGCACGTTCAGGTTGTCGAACAGGGGCTGCATGTAGGGGTCGAGTTTCGCCGAGATGTCGCCCGGCAGGTAGCCAAGGTCACGATTGCCGAGGGCGACGACCGGACGCGCGAGCAAAATCTGCCGGTAGTTTCGCCGCTGCTCGAGCGCCGCGGCGAGCGCCAGAAGCGTCTTCCCGGTGCCCGCACGACCCGCCAGGGTCACGAGGGCGACGTCCGGATTCATCAACGCATCGATCGCGAACGACTGCTCGGCGTTCCTCGGGCGAATCCCGTAGACCGCGCGTTTCTCGACCCGTCGAAAACCACTCGCACCGTACGTGGCCAGAACCGACTTCGAACCGTTACGCAGGACGAAGGCTTCATTCGGAAGGGGCTCCTCGACTTCGGGCACATCTTCGGGCTGCACCCGGCCCGCATAGAACGCATCGATCTGCTCGGTGCGCATGTGCTCGACGGTCCGCTTGCCGGTGTAGAGCCGGTCGACCTGGGCGACCTTGTCGCGCGTGTAGTCCTGCGCGACGACCCCGAGTGCTCGAGCCTTCAGCCGCAGGTTCACGTCCTTCGACACCAACACGACCGAGCGCCCCGGCTCTTGCGCGCAAAGGCCCAACGCTACGGCGAGGATGCGGTGGTCCGGCGAGTCTCGCAGGAAGACCTCGCGCAGTTCCACCGAGGAACTCTGGTTCAGAATCACGCGCGCGCGCCCGAGTCCGTCACCGAGCGTCGCACCCTCGTCGGAGAGCACGTCTCCGGTGATTCCGTCGAGCTGCCGGACGAACGCGCGTGCCTGCGCGTTCAGATCTCCGTTGCCGCGCTTGAACCGGTCCAGTTCTTCGAGAACCGTGATCGGAATCGCGACGTCGTGTTCGTGGAACGCGAAGATGCAGCCGGCATCATGCAAGATCACGTTCGTATCGAGGACGAAGAGCTTGGTGGCGAACTCCGCCGCCGTCTCGCCCGCTCCAGCCGTCGGGTTACGGGCTTGCGTTCCCCCCGCACCACCACCGTCATCCAACATCCAGTTCCGGATTATCCCCCTCGCACAGCGCCCGTCAACGAACGGAAGGCGGGGAGATGCAGAAGTGACGATTAAACTTTTGGCCCAGATTAAAGTACGTCCCCATCCATGGCGGGTTCGATTAGGTTAAGTGATCGGGTTGCGGTCGTTACCGGGGCGTCGCGGGGGATTGGGAAGGCGCTTGCCGTGGGATTAGCCGCGGCCGGGGCGAAGGTCGTGTGTGCCGCGAGGAGTCGGGATGAGGCGCCGAATCCGGAAGGCCTGCCGGGGACGATCGAGGAAACAGTCCGGTCGATCGGGCAGAACGGCGGCACGGCGATCGCGGTTAGGTGCGACATCGGAGTCGAACGGGACATTGAGAAACTCGTCGCAGAAACGCTCTCGGCTTTCGGACGGTTGGACATCCTTCTCAACAATGCGATGACGCCGACGCGCGGTGCGTTCGATGCAATGACTGGCGACGAGTGGGATCGATCGATGCTGGTTAACGTGCGCAGTCTGTACGTGTCCTGCCGCGCCGTACTGCCGACGATGCGCGCCCAAGAAGCAGGCAGCATCATCAACATGTCCTCGGGCGCCGCGGATCCTTTCGTCGAAGGCATGCCGCCCGGTTTTCTCACTTACTCCGTCGCGAAGGCGGCGCTCGAACGCTTCAGTACCGCGCTGGCTCTGGAACTCGCACCGGACGGCATCGCAGTGAATGCCTTGCGGCCGGGGGCGGTGAAGACGGAGAAGAGCGAACGAGAGCTCGGCGCCGATTTCGATTGGACCGGCTGGGCCGCACCGGAGTCCGTCCTCCCCGCGACGCTCTTCCTCGCCGCGCAGGACGGCAGCGGTTTCACCGGAAAGATCGTGGACGCAACCGAGTTCGGCACGGCCTGGCCCTAGCGGACCGGCCCCTCCGGCATTCCCCGTTTGACGCAGGCCGCAGGTCGGGGAAGTCTCCGACGAGGAGGCAGCAATGGCACTGGATCACAAACCCGACCACGTCCCGGTCGTCGACCGAAACGTCGACTACGAGCACTTTCAGATCACGACTCTCAGCCCGCACCTCGGAGCCGAGATCCGCGGGCTCGATCTGTCTGCACCGCTCTCCGAGTCGCAGGACGCCGAGCTTCGCCGCGCCTTCCGCGACTGGTCGGTCCTCGTTTTCCCCGACCAGGAGCTCCTCCCCGAACACCACAAGGCACTGGGTCAGCTCTTCGGTGAACTCCACGTCCACCCACAGCTTCGTGGCTCAACCATGAAGCACCCCGAAGTCCTTCCGGTCGTCACGAACGAGCACTCCCCGTTCACTCCCGGCGACGGATGGCACACCGACGTCACCTGCGACGAAGTTCCCCCTCTCGGCTCGATGCTCTACGTTCGAGAGACGCCCTCCTGCGGCGGCGGCGACACTCTCTTTGCCAACATGTACGCCGCTTACGAGCTTCTCTCCGAGCCCATGAAGCAGTTCCTCGAAGGCCTCACCGCGATCCACGACGGCGCCGGCCCGTACTCGGAACAACAAACGCTCTTCGGCCTACCCAACCCCGAAGAGGGCTTCCCGCAGGCCGAACACCCGGTCGTCGTCTGCCACCCCGAGACCGGCCGAAAGGTGCTTTACGTGAACAGTGGGTTCACCACGCACATCGTGGGCCTCAGCAAGAGCGAGAGCCGCGGGATTCTCGATTTGCTCTTCCGCCACATCGAGTCCAACCCGAAGCTCTGGTGTCGCGTGCGCTGGACTCCGAACACTCTCACGTTCTGGGACAATCGCTGTACCCAGCACCATGCGATCTGGGACTACTTCCCCCACGCCCGCGTTGGCGGACGCGTCTCGATCCTCGGCAACGCCCGACCAACGGCCTGAGCGCGCCGCACGATGACGAATGCACGCGAGCGGAGCCTGCTCGCCTGGTACGTGCAGCAGGCGCCGCTGACCCAGGTCGGAGAACACCGCGCACTCGTCCACAGCGACGCGCACGCCGACTTGGCAGGATGCATCCAGGTTCTCCTGATGCATCCGTTCCACGCGCATCTCTAAGGCGTCGAACCTGCCGTCGATACGGAGCGGCAGCTCCAGAACCGCTCGAACCAGCAGGTCCTCGGCGATCTCCTCCGCGTCGACCCCGCGCCCGTGAACACACGGCGTGAACCCGGCAAGCGAACGTTCGGCAACTGCCGCTACTTCACCACCCCCATGACCGCCCTCCGGCGCACCCAATTCGAGAAGCCGCTCGATCGTGCGGCCATTCTCGCGCAGAAGCGAGATCCACTCCCCGTGCGGAAGATAGAACTCGATCTCACCCGCCGAATCGGTCCATTCGGTGCGATAGAGCCCAAGGTAGGGCCGCTGAAACGTTCGGGACAGCGGCGACACCTCGTCGTCGGGCAAGGAAGTGATCGCGAACGCGTGGTTCGTCACGAACACGAGCTCGGCACCCGGACGAAGAACGCGTGACGCCGAGGTCGAACTGCGCCTCCAGACGGCGCGCCGCCGCGAGTTGATTGGGCGTCGGATCGACTCCGACGACATCCCCACCGCGCCGCATCATCCAAGAGGACACGTACCCGGCCCCGCATCCGATCTCGATACACCGCTTGCCGGAGAGATCCGCCGGGAGGAGATTCACCTGCGCGTCCGGGATCTGCCAGATTCCCCAGTGCGGATCGCGGGAGGCCCAGCCCCGCTCGGCCGACTCGACATAACTTCTCAGCAAACGTCTGCCACGCGCGCGGCTTCCATATACGGTACCCTGTCATGAACCCGAAGCCACTCGCCGTGAACCTCTACAGTGTACGCAGAGAACTGATCCGCGACTTCGAGGGCACGCTCTTTCGAATCCGCGACATGGGCTACGTCGGCGTCGAGCCCATGGTATTCGGCGACTTCCCGCTGGACCTCCTCCCCCAAGACCTGCGAGTGCCCACCCCGAAGCCGGAGCGCTTTCGCGAACTGCTCGACGGTCTCGACCTCCGAACGGCGAGCCTTCACGGACCGCTCCCTGCAACCGGCGAGGGCGACTACGCCCTCGAGTTCGCGCAGGCCCTCGGCACCGATCAGCTGGTGCTCGCAAGCTTCATGGCCCTCCCGGACCTCGCGAATGCACACGCCGACGCCGACCTGCTCGCGCAGGCGATCGATCGCTTCAACGTGGCCGCGGAGTTTGCCGCGGAACAAGGCATTGCGCTCGGCTTCCACAACCATCACTTCGAATGGCTGGTCGATCTCGACGGCCGATATGCCTGGGATCTCTTCTGGGAAGGTGTCGACCCACGCGTGAACGTCGAACTCGACGTCTACTGGGCACAGACGGCGGGACGAGACCCGGTCGCCGAGATCGAGAAGCTGGGCAGCCGCGTCCGGCGCGTTCACCTGAAGGACGGCCCGTGCGTCCTCGGGGAACCGCAAGTCGCCGTGGGCGCGGGGATCGTCGACATCGAGGGCTGCGTTCGCGCGGCAACGAGCGTCGACTGGCATATCGTCGAACTCGACGACTGCGCGACCGACATCTTCGGAGCGCTCGAGGCAAGCGCGAACCATCTGATCGGGACAGGCCTCTCCCAGGGGCGCAACGCATGAAACCACTCCTCGCTCACCGCCCTTCTTGCGCAAGCCTGCTCCCTCGGAAGGGCGCACGACTCATCGCACTCCCGGTCGACGACGACACGCTCGCCAACGTGCGTAACAACGCAGAACCCAGCGGCGTTCTCGACAAGGTACGGATCCAGCTGCTCGGGGTGCCGCTCGAAATCCAGGCCTATGCCGGCATCCTCGCAACCCCCGGCGACGGCGGGTATCGCGACGAGACGCTCGGCCTGGCCGGCCAAGTCGACTAGGGCGCGTAGCACTTCACGTGCTTCCAGTTCGACTACGACTGGCGACGCGACAACATCGAGAACGCGCAGAAGCTGCACGAGTTCATCAAGGAGAAGCGGGAGTACGTCCGCCAGGAGTACAAACGGCGCTAAGGCATCGACAAGAAGGACATCAAGTTCGACATCGCAGCACACTCGATGGGCGAACTCATCACCCGGTACTTCCTGCGGTACCGCTCGGACGATCTCGGGCCGGGCGACGGCGTTCCGCCGCTGACCTGGGGGGGGGGGGGCGGAATACGTCGAGCGGGTGATCCTCATCCGCACGCCCAACGGAGGTTCGCCCGAGGCCCCCTCAGCCTCGTCGACGGCTATCGCGTGGGCCCGTTGCTTCCCGTGTTCCCGCCGGCACTTCGCGGCACGTTCCAGTCTTCCTACCAGTTGCTGCCGTGTCCCAGGTTCGACCTCGTGCAGTGGGACGGCGACCCCGCGCGACCCGCCGACGTGCTGAACCCCGAAGTGTGGGAGCGCCCCGGTTGGGGCCTCGCCGAGCCCGATCAAGCCGGCATACTCACCATCCTCGACGAAAGAATGGGCGGTCCGTGGAGACCGTCTCCCTACGTTCGTGCACCCACGCTAGCCACGCAACGAACAACGCCGTCGGGAACACGAAGAGAATCAACGCTCCGACGAAAAAAGCGGCCCAACCCTAAGCAACCCAGACCTCGAGAGGGCTCGACAACATCGAGGCAAACGGCCAACCGGTCACCACACACGTGACTGCCCCCCCCCAAAACGCGCCGATCCGGGCGCCGACCCGCGGGCGGCCCACGTCGGCGACGGCCAGAAAGAGCGGGGCGAGAGCGAACCAGGCAAGCCAGAAGGCCCCTACCGGAGGAAAACTCGCGGCGTAGAGCAGTCCCGAACGAGCCGCGAGAAATCCCTGCTTCTTAGAAATTGTAGCTCAGCTCCCCGCCGTAGACTCGAGGGGCCGCATAGGCACGAGTGACGATGCCGAACGTAGAGACGACCGCGGTCGCGTTGTTGAAATACTCGATGTCGAGAAGATTCCGCGCCCACAGCGCCACTTGCGCCCGGTCATCGAAGAAGTCGTAGGAAAGGCGCGCGTTCAGTAAGTTGTAGCCCCTCTGCGTCGCCTGCGGGACCTCGGGGCCGAGCCACTGCACGTCACTCTGATACGCCCACTCGATGCGCGGCGTGATCCAACCGTCCATTGGGCTTCCTTCGAGCCCCGGAAGCGCGGCCGAGTACTGCAGCGCGACGAAGGTCTGAAGGGGCGGCACGAACAACATGCGATCCCCGGAACGGTCGATCGTCTCGCCGTCGAGATCACTCAGGGCGTCGCTGAAGTCATCGTACTTCCCGTCGGTGTACCCGACGTTAGCGATGAGCATCAGGCCATCGGTCGGGCGCGTTTGCAACTCGACTTCGAAGCCCTGAATCGTCGCCTTTGCCGCGTTGTCGGTGACGCGAGCGATGGTGGGAACGCCGCTCGCATCCAACCCGGTGTCACGGATCTGCGTGACCTGGATGTCGTCATACTTCCCGTAGAAGAAGGACGTGTTGAGCGTCGCGCGCTGATCGAAGCCGATGAACTTGAAGCCGACCTCGAAGTTGTCGAGCGTCTCGGGGTCGTAGCCGAAGGCCGCACCCTCGCCCGCACCCGACCGGCCCGTGGCAACGCCGTTGAAGCCCCCCCCCTTGAAGCCGCGCGAGTACGTGAAGTAGCCCATCGTGTGATCGAGCGGCGTCTCGTCGAGGAGGTCTTCCGGCACGGTCATCGCGATGCTGCCCATCGGCGTCCACGCGGAGAACACCTTGTCGCCGCCTTCGTCCGCGAACTCCATGCCATCGCGCGGATCGATCTGCATGAACGTGAGCCCCTTCTTGTCCTGCGTGTAGCGCAGTCCACCCGTCAGGCTCATCCACTCGAGAACATCGTACGTCGCCTGCCCGAAGAGGGCCCAGGTCCAGTTCGAGATGTCCGTCGGTCCGTCGGTCAGCCGATCGAGCGCCGGCACGCCCTGACCCGGAGGCAGGACCCAGGTCGCGCGGTTGTCGAACCCGGTCTCCCAGAAGCCGAACGCGCCCGTGACGTAGTTCAAATCGCCACCCAGGACCGAGCCGTTCAGCTGCCCTTCCTGCATGATCTGCCGCTGGAAGCCCGGATCCCCGTCCTGGATCGACCCGCCCGCGCTCGAGAGCTGAACGATGTTGAATCGCGTCTGATCGACATCGAACCGAACGCGCGGCTTCTGCTCACGCCAGGACGTGATCGATTTCACCGAAATGTCGCCGAGCACGGGAACTTCGCCGACGTCCCACAGTGCCGTCATCCAGGTGCCGTAACTCTCGATGTCGGTCAGCGCGGAGATGTTCGCGTGTGTGTCGAAGGGCGTCGTCTCGGCGCAATCGTCGAAGTACTCCGGCGGGAGGAGTCCCTGGAGCGGAACGTCCTTGTTGACCACGATGCACTGCTGCGCGACGCCGTTGTTCGCATCCCGCGTCCAGGTTCCGGTCACATCGATGGTGACATCGTCGTGCGGCAGAAAGCGGAACGAGCCGAGCAGTGCGAGCGAGTTCTTTCCGTTCAGATTCTCGTTCCGAGTGGAGTTGAAGGAGTAGCCCGACGTATTCGTCGTCGCGAACGAGAACCGCGTGAAAAGCTTGTCTTCGAGCCATCCGCTACCAATCGGCACGTTCAAGGTGATTCGCGTGTCGACCCGGTTGAAGTTGCTCGGACGAACCATCACGAACCCGGCCATCTCGTTGTTGGGCTTCACGGTCGTGATGTTGATCGCACCACCAACTGTGTTCTTGCCAAAGAGGGTGCCCTGCGGCCCACGCAGAACCTCGATCTGCTGCACGTCGACGATGTCGACCAGGGTGCCGAACGAGCGCGGGAGGAAAACACCGTCGATGTACACACCGACGCCCGGGTCAAACGCGATCGCGGGCGCCGATGTGCCGACACCTCGAATACGAATCTGACTCGCACCGCCGGTGTTGTCCGTCTGAAAGCTGAGGTTCGGGACGAGTGTCTGAATGTCGTCGAGGCGCTGCACGCCGGATTCGCGCAGGGTCGTCTCGCTGAGCGCGGTGACCGACACGGGCGTGTCTTCGAGGAGCTCTTCGCGCTTTCTCGCCTGAACGACGATCTCCTCGACAGTCCGGATCTGGTGCCGGGACACGCCCGCGGCCTGCCCGGTCTTCTCCGCAGCCTCGACCTGCGCCGCTCCGACATCGACTTCGTCTTCGACACCGCCGATCACACCCGGGGTCTCGATCGATTCGACGTAACCCGACGGAGACTCCGGCGGTTCGGCCCAGGCGAGCGCCGCAGGTGCGACGAGCGAGCACGCGATGACCAGCGCAAGGGACTGTCGAGGGCTCTGCATGACGGCCTCTCCTCTTCGAGGGGCGGATTCCCCGGAACGGAGATCCGTTATCCTTCCTCGCCGGTCAAGAGCAGCCGAGCGGCGGACGGCGCTCAGAAGCCAAGGGGCGGCTGCGTGCGCGGCTGCGAGGTGTCCGTTTGTTCCAGCCAGCGCTCGTAGAGAACGAAACCCAGAGACAGCACGACAGCCCCCACGAAGAGCCCGATCAAGCCTGCGCCCATGAACCCGCCGATCGCGCCAAGGAAGATCACGATCGTGGGAACCGGTGCGCCGCGTCCGAGCAGAATGGGCTTCAGTACATTGTCGGCGGGCGTGACGAGGATGTTCCAACCGACGAACAGGACGCTCTCGAGAGTACCCGCCGTAGAGACGACGTAGACCGCGACCGGGATCGTCACGAGGGCAATCGGAAGCTGCACCACGCCCACAATCAGACAAACGAGCGTGAGCAGGCCGGCGGCCGGAACGCCGGCGACCAAGAAGCCCAGTCCCGCCAGGACGGCCTGGATGAGGGCCACACCGAGAATGCCGCGCGTCACGCTCTGAACGGTCCTCGCAGCGATGGCGGCGTATTCGGGCCCTTGCTTTCCGGCAAGCCGGCTCATGAATTGCCTTGCCGCTTCAGCCGCGTGCGCGTCGCGCGAGAGGAGAACTCCCGCGATGACGATGGACAAGAGGAACTGCACCAGCGTGAATCCCGTGCCGGCGGCGGTCGACAGGACCCAGGTCGCCGCCTCCCGTATCTGCGGTGTGAACTGTTGGAGGACCGCCTCGAGGTTCATCGACGCCTGCGCCCACACCCGGTGCAGTTGTTCACCGATGATCGGCCAGCTCGCGACGCCGTCCGGCGGGGGCGGGACGGCGAGAGAGCCCGCCTGCGCTTCATCCGCCAGCAGCTGAGCCCCCCCGACGAGACTGCCCGCCAACATCACGCTCGGCACGATCAGACTCGCTAATAGAAGCAGGGTGACCACCACGGCTGCCGCCGTCGATCGGCCCCCGAAACCCCCGACAATCCAGAGGAAAACCGGATATACGGCGATGGCGATGATCGCGCCCCAGGCCACCGCCATGAGGAACGGGGCCAGGATCCAAAAACAGGCCGCCGCGAGCAGCCCCAGGGCTCCCAGACGGATCGCAATGTCGATGACCCCGGACTGGAGGTCTTTCTGCTCGGGCTTCATTTCTGTCTCCTTGTGCCGGTTTCACTGGCGGAACCTGGAATCCGTAGTATAATCCACCCCAGCTTCGAGACCCGAACGGCGGGCTCGACCCCGAGCGGTTCGGGGCAAACGCGGCAAAAATCGCGTCGTTCCGAGCAGATAGAGTACCAAAATACGTCCAGTTTCAGTGAAAACTGCGTGCTGATCTGCTATCGGGCTTGGAGTTTTGCTGGAAAGTCTATTCTAAGGGGAATGCTTATGGAGAAGGAGGCGGAGATGAAGCTTAGGGGACCAACGTGGGCGTTGGTGGGGTTGGCCGCGGCTGGGTTCGTTGCCCTGTCGGCGTCGGCCTCGCTCGCGGTCAACAATATCTACGAGAGCGACTCGGGCCTGTCCGATGGGGAAAATGCGACTACTGCAGCGTCGGGTCCGAACCTGAACCCGAACGGCATCGGTCAGTTCCTGCTCGGCTCGTACTATGATGTGCGGGTGGTGGATGGTGACTCGCAGATCAACAACATCCAGATCATCAACACCAACACGAACAACACCAAACTTCCGACATGTGACGACGACGACCGGATCGACGGCGTGAACGGTGGCGGTAGTTGCTACGACCCGGACGGCGGCGTTCTTGCGAAGGTTCGCTTCCGCGAGTCGAAGACCTCCAAGGAGGTCTTGGACTTCGTCATCGCTCTTTCGTGCGGTGAGGTCTGGGCCGGGCGCCTTGCGCTGAACGGCACGACGGGCCTTCCCGAGATCTCCTCGTCGTTCCCGATCGTCACCAGCTTCGACGGTTCCTCGGTCACGACGACGCCGGCGTTCCGCGACAGCGCGCAGTCCTTCGCTCCGACGGGCCTCCCGACGGGCATCACTGTGGACGACATTCAGCGTGGACACTTCGAAGTGATCGCGATGGAGGCCCTCCCGTGTGAGCCGGACAGCGGCAAACTGAGCCTGGACGGCAACGTCTGGACGCGTGGTGATGAAGCGCCTTCGAACGCCATTGGCGGCGAGGTCTTCCTCGTTCGCGCGGGTGCCGGCGTTTCTCACGCCTACAACCTGACGGCGATTTCGCAGTTCGCGCTGTATGACCAAGGTACCCTTGCTCCGCCGAACATTTTCGGGGACAACGAGCCGAAGTTCACGGACTGCCTGGCCCTTGATCTGGCGGGTGCTGCTCTCACTGGCGACCAGTGTGTCGCGGGTGTGAACATGGCGCTTTCGAAGAGCCGCGTGGTCGCTCAGTACGACGTGGAAGACACCACCGCCGGCCGCACTCTGGTCGTGGTGACGTTCCCCGACAAGTACGAGAACTGCTCCGCAGCAAACGGAACGTGGACCGGCCCGACGACGGCCAACGGCCCGTTCGAATGTGGTTCGACCGAAGAGGTCACGTGCACGATCTATGATCGGCTCGAGAACTTCTTCGAAGAAGAGGAAGGCTTCATTTCTCCGAGCCCGACCGCTGGACGCTGCACTCTCGATCGTGAGGTCAACGTGATCCAGCTCGCGCAGTCCGCGGTGGATGCGGACGGCCGCGCCGACGTGGTCTTCGCGACCGGCAGCTTGCCGGCCGGCTCGTCGGGCTGGTTGGACCTCGACCTCGCTCGCAACCTGCTCGGCACCGTGATTCACAAGCAGGTCATCGGAGCGGGCGAGAACAATGTCCTGGGTATCTACATGGGCGGCTACCATGGTCTGCCGGCCGTGGGTCTGGTCATCCAGGAGTTCTTCAACGGGAGCGTCGGCGGCGTTTACGGCAACACCGTACCGCCTCTGTACGAGCAGACTCTGCTCCGTCCCGGCGAGAGCTGATTCACTTCAGCTAGGAACCGGTAAAAGGGGAGGCTCGCTCACGCGGGCCTCCCCTTTTTCTT